>CAZHOD010000059.1:5744-8452 GCA_964534075.1 uncultured Spirochaetia bacterium | reverse complement strand
CCACACCCACGCCTACACCGGAACCGGTCAAGCCTCCTAAAGTCGTCAAATTAAAGCCGCAGGCAAAAAAGATATGGGTTATGTGGTCGATTGATAAGAAAAATCTCGATAAGATAAAAGGGTACAACGTATATATGAGTTACAAACCCGGTGGCAAGTATTACAAACTTACGAAAACACCGCTTTCGGCCAAAAGGTATTACCTTAAGGTAGGGCCGTTGAAAAGCGGGCTTCGTTCTTATTTTGTCGTGACCACGGTCAATAAAAAAGGTAAAGAATCCAAATTTTCACGGGAAATTTCCGCTGTCCCGAGGTAACGCGGGATAGGCCTGCCCGGAGATACCTTTGTCTAAGGGAGGAATATTATGGCTGTTAACCTCAAATCAAACGAAGAAGCAAAAAAATATTTCCTTGAAGCCGCCGGCAGCCCGGGCATAAATAAAGTGCTCCTTCACCATAACCTGAGAAAGAGCATGCTCGCGGTGGTTAAGGAAGCAGCAGAGGAAACCGGCCGTTTTTTTGTGGACAAGGACCTTACGACACTCACGGAAAACGAGATAGCCGGGATTAAAGTCGAAAATAAAATACCTGCCTGGCTCAAAGAGGCTTTTGAGTGCGCTGAAAAAGAAGGCTCAATAATACTTTTCCGGGAGTTTTCTGAGGCGTCGGACAAAATCAGGGATGATGTTCTCAATCTTTTTATAAAAAATGAAACCGAGGGGTTTGAAATATCCGGAAATATCCTCCTTGTGATAGCGATGCAGGAGGAGGATTATTCCGCCGAGGCCGCCGGAGGGGTAAGCACCGCCACTTTTTTCAGGAAAATTTAAGAAAACCCCGCGCTTACATTCCGCCTTTTTCAAGCTCTTCCATTGATTTTTTGATTTCATTTTCAAGGGCAGGAGGAAGCCCGAATATCTTGACGTCCATAAAACCGCTTACTATGGCGGAGATTGCTTCTTTTTCCGGGATTCCCCGTGACATGAGATATAATATCTGTTCCTTATCGACCTTGCCTATGGCCGCTTCATGCGACATGTCAGCGTCGGAAAATGACGTTTCAAGCTCGGGTATGGCTGATATCCTGCCTTTGTCACTGAGCATTAGGCCGTCGCATTCCAGGTGGGCTGTAACGCCCGGAGACTCTCCCTTTAAATGCCCCCGCGCGATTATATCGCCGCCTTTACTTATAGAACGGCTTATTATTTCGGCTTTTGTGCCTTCTGCCGCCAGAGTTACCCCCGCGCCGAGGTCATATACGGATCCTTCCGGAGCCATCACCAGGGAATTGAATTTCGCCGCGGCGTTTTTGCCGGCAAGAACCGCTTTGGGGTACATCTGCGTCATTTTAGTGTCCCGCAGCGCTATGTAATTGGAAATATACGAACCGCCTTCTTCCACCCGGACCGCGGAACGGGGCCTGACCTCGACCTGTTTTGCCCAGTCGTGTATCATCGTGTACGACAGGGAGGCGTTTTTTCCTATGAAAATCTCGGTTACCCCTATGTGCGCGCCGTCTTCGGCGTAAGAGGCCGCGGCGCATCCGTTTATTATGTCCAGTGAGGAGCCCTCCTCCAGTATTATCAGGTTGTGCACTTTCTGGGTGAATTTTTTCTTTTTCAGGAAAAAGCAGGCCTGGAAGGGCATAAAGGATTTTACGCCTTTTTTAACGCGTATGAAATAACCGGACTGTATATTTTTGTCAGCGCTTTTTGTGTACTTATCCTTTTTCCTGTCGATGAGCTTCCACATGTAGTTCTCTGCCCATTCGTATTTTTCAAGCGCTTCGCTTATCCGGAGCATTTCCACGCCTTCCTGGTTTATTGAAACGTGGGATACATCGCTGTCAGACATCATAAAAGAGCCGCCGCGGCCTTCGCCTTCCACGTTTATGCCCGCGCGCTCTATTTTTTCCCTGTCTTTTTCGTCTATTTTCAGGCGGTTTCTTCGCATATTTCACACTCCCTGAACCCATGCCTCTGTATCTGTTTAAAAAGCCTGGCAGGCTCGTGTTTGCATTTTATTTTTCTGCTTATCAGGGTATAACCAAGGTCAGCGTCCACGTAATCGAGTATGTGGCCGGTATGGGTTATTATGAGCGAGCTTTTTGAGCGGTTTTCTTTTTTTATATCCCGCTCCAAAAGCTGTCTTATTTTTCCGCCTATGAGTTTCATGTTTTCCACGTCCACCCCGGATTCGGGTTCGTCAAAAAGCACAAAAGAGGGTTTCTGCGCGAACAGCTGGAGCAGTTCAGAGCGTTTTATTTCACCGCCGGAAAAACCCCGGTTTATGTCCCTTTGCATGAGTTTTTCTATGTTCAGCGCGCCGGCCCCTGTATCCAGCTTTAGTTCTGTGTTGTTTTTTTTCATTATTATTTTTGAAAGCTCCTCAAGGCTGACTCCTTTTATGGTAGGGGGCCGCTGGTAAAAAACACCAAGGCCTTTTTTTGCGCGCTCCTCAAGGGGGAGGCTGTTTAGTTTTTCCCCGTTATAGATGATTTCACCGGATACCACTTTGTACATGGGAAAGCCCATAACAGCCATTAAAAGGGTTGTCTTTCCCGAACCATTGGGCCCGAAAAGGATATGGGTCTCGCCTTTGGGAATCGTAATATTTATATCCTCGAGTATGATCCTGCCTTCTATTTCTACTGTCAGGTTTTTTATCTCAAGCATATATTTGTCTCCTTTCAATAATCCACAATATAG
>CAZHOD010000059.1:0-5734 GCA_964534075.1 uncultured Spirochaetia bacterium | reverse complement strand
TCTTTTTTTTTTTTAATGTCTGTTACCCACAAGTATGAATCAGAACAAATCGTTGAGAAAAGGCAATACGTACAGCCGCTGCGTCACCCTCTCCCCGGCCCTCTCCCGTTGAGGGAGAGGGGGAAAAAGGAAAAGAGATGAGGGGGTTTTGGAGAGGGTTAAGCAGCAGCTGAAGAGTCCGGGATGTAATTTTATGTTTGAATAGGAGACGCGGGTAACAGACAGTCGAGGAAAGGGGAGAAGGACAGGAGAGCAGGGCGGACACACAGGTCCGCCCCTACAAATATGTTTTGTTACTGAATGCCGTTGTAGGGGCGGGTCTGTGACCCGCCCAAAGAGGGGATGGTTACAAACCGTCCCCTGCAAAAAAACTGCGTAATGATCCCTGGTTTTAAAGTTCCCTCTCCCTCGACGGGAGAGGGATAGGGAGAGGGTGAAGAAGCGGCAGAAAGCGCGTGATGGATGAGAAAGTGACAGCCGCTGCATCGCCCTTCCCCCGGCCCCTGCCCATCGCCTGTCCATCGAATCCTGAAGAGCGAAGGTGGAAGGGAAGGGGAGAAAAGCAGAAGATAAAAAGTTCCCTCTCTCATCACCTTCCTGTCCGGGGAAGCCTGAAAGACGAGGAGGGCTTTTTTATCTAAAAGTCCGCCAAATATTGTACACCAACCGCGGATGTTTTAAGGTTGAAATTCCGGCTGATATTATTTAAAATAATTAAAAAAAAGGTGGCTGATTGAAAAAATATATATTTATTACTCTTTTATTGGTGTTTTCGGCAAATGATATATTCGCCTATCTCGACCCCGGCACCGGAAGCTATATTCTGCAGCTTTTAATCGCGGGCATCGCGAGCGCCCTTCTGGCAGTAAAGCTTTTCTGGAACAATATTAAGGATTTTTTCAGAAAAATATTCAATAAAAAGAAAAAATAAAAGGATGCGTAAATGACTGAAAAGCAGGGCGGTTCATTCAGGGACCCGGCCGGTTTTGTTTTTATAAAAGGCGGTGAAATATACAGGCAGGTAAACAGGGAAGGCGCGGATGATTACGAACTTCTAATGTCTTCCGGCCTTTATGACGAACTTATTGGGGAAGAGACGCTGGTTCCCCACCGGGAGGAGGGCGGGGCCGCGGAGCCGGGCGCCCATAAAACATTAAAACCTGTCATGATACCTTTTATTTCCTACCCTTATGAATGGTGTTTTTCCCGGCTTAAAGACGCTGCTTTACTTACGCTTGAGATACAAAAAAGGGCGCTTGATAAAGGGATGTCCCTAAAGGACGCCAGCGCTTATAACATACAGTTTTTAAAGGGGAAACCGGTGCTTATCGATACCCTTTCTTTTGAAAAATACGGGGAAGGGAAGCCCTGGGTGGCGTATAACCAGTTCTGCCGGCATTTTCTCGCCCCTCTGGCGCTTATGAGCTGCAGGGATATAAGGTTCGGAAAGCTTTTTACGGTTTTTCTCGACGGGATACCCCTTGATTTTGCTTCGCGCATGCTCCCGGCAAAAACATACCTGAATTTTTCTCTGCTGTCGAATATACATATGCACGCTAAATCCCAGCGGCATTTCGGGGACAAAAAGAAAATAAAACAATATTATAAAAAGAAAATGAGTAAGTTCGCGTTAAGGGGGATAATAGACAGCCTTGAGACAGGGGTGAGAAAACTTAAATGGGACCCCAAAGGAACCGAATGGTCGGATTATTACGGAGAAACAAATTATACGGAAGGTTCGCTGTGTGAAAAAGAAAAAATAATAAAAAGTTTTTTGGAAAAGTCAAAAGAGGGAAATAATGTTTTATGGGACCTCGGAGGGAATACCGGGAGGTTCAGCAGGCTGGCAGCGAATAAAGGTTTATATACATTATCTTTTGATATAGACCCGTCGGCTGTCGAGAAAAATTACAGGAAGGCAAAAGAGAACGGTGAAAAAAACATTTTTCCTCTTATAGAAGATATTACAAACCCGGGCCCGGCGCTTGGTTGGGAAAACAGGGAAAGGGAATCGCTCATCAACAGGGGGCCGGCGGATATAGTGTTGGCGCTCGCGTTTGTCCATCATCTTGCCATATCAAATAACACCCCTTTTTCCGGGATAGCCGAATTTTTGGCTTCTTTATGCGGGGTGCTTATTATTGAGTTCGTGCCGCTCGATGATTCACAGGTCGAAAAAATGCTCATAGGAAGGAAAAATATTTTCAGCGGTTATACGCGGGAAAATTTTGAAAAAGTTTTTGGCGGGTATTTCAGGATTCTTGAAACAAAAAAAATACCCGGAACAAAAAGAATACTTTATCTTATGAAAAAAGGAGAATAAAATGAGAAAAAACGGCGGGGCGCGTGAAAAAACCTGGAAGCTGAAAGGTGAAATCGACACGAAAAACACAGGGCATTTCGAGACGATCCTCACCCTGGCGAACGGTTTTATTGGCATGAGGGGGAGTTTTGGATTTTCAGCGGGCTCCGGAAGGCCGGGTTTTTATGCCGCCGGGCTTTTTAATAAAACTCCTGTTTTTAAATCCGAACTTGTTAACCTGCCCAACCCCTTTGATTATTTTCTTGTAATAAACGATGAAAAGCAGGGCATCGATTCCTGCCGCGTTTTATCTTCGGAATACGAGCTGGATATGAAGAACGGAGTTTTAAAAACCGCGACAGTACTTGAAAACAGGGGCAGAAAGCGCACAAAAATAGAGGAGCAAAGGTTCCTTCATAAAAAGGAAAAACAACTGGCGATAATGTCCGTGAAAATAACCCCGTTGAATTATTCGGGGGCGGGCTATATTCTTCATTCCTTTAATTTGAATGAGGCTTATACAAAGGTAAATAACAACAGGGTTTATCATCTAAGCCCAAAATCATCGGGTTTTTTAAATAACGGCTCGTATCTCGAGGCGGAAACCACCCATACGGGAGTAAAGATAAGCCAGGCCGCTGTTTTAAACTCCTCGACGCCCTTAAAAAACGGTTTTTCAGAACAAATAAGCGGGATATACCCCGCGGCGCTTAAAAAAAATAAGGGCTTTAATTTTAATATATATTCGGCGGTTTATACATCCCGGGATAAAGGATATTCCGCGAAAAAAGCGGAAATGGCAGCAGCGCGGGCAGCCAAAAAAGGTTTTTTAAAGCTGAAAAAAGAGCACGCCGGGGAATGGATAAAGGCATGGAAAGAGGCGGGTGTTGAAATTGCCGGGGATGACAACGCGCTTCTTCTTACACGGTATAATATTTTCAGCCTTATGGGGCTTTCCCCTTATAAACCGGGCATAAGCATAGGCGCCAAGGGCCTCCACGGAGAAGGGTACAGGGGGCACGCCTTCTGGGACACGGAACTTTACCTGCTTCCTTTTTATATTTTTACTGACCCCGGGGCAGCCGCGAATATTCTGACTTACAGGATCGAGCGTTTGGGCAGCGCGAGGAAATACGCGAAAAAACTCGGCTACAAGGGCGCGCGATTCCCCTGGGAAAGCGCTGATACAGGCGAGGATGTGACGCCCGAAGGGGCGCATACTGTGAATCAGGAGCATATAATATCCGACATAGCGTGCGCGATAGGAAATTACATAAGCGCCAGGGGGCGCGATAAATTATTTCCATATTTATACGAAATACTCATAGAATCCGCGAGGTATTACGCTTCACGTGTTTCTTTTGACAAAAAAAAGGGGAAGTACGCCATGAAAAAGGGTATAGGCCCGGATGAGTTTCACCAGGATATAGACAATAATTTTTACACCAATTATATGGTAATCAAGACAATGGAGGCAGGGATAGAAGCCGCCCGCTTTTTTCCGGGAAAGGTAAAAAAGGGGGAAACTAAAAAATGGAAAAAAATAGCCGATAATTTTTATCTGCCTTTCAGCAGGAAACACAGTTTCCACGAACAATTCGACGGTTATTTCAGGCTTAAGGACATTCCGATGAAAACAGACAAAAAGGGCAACAGGATACTCAGTAAGTACCTTATGGCAAGGTACAATTCGCCAGAGGCTCCGGCGCTTTTCGGAAAAACAAAACTTTTAAAACAGGCGGACGCCATAATGCTTTATTATATATTTTACAATGATTTTCCCGAGGAAATGATAAGGAAAGCCTATGAATATTATGAACCAAGGACAACCCACGGGTCATCCCTGAGCCGGTGCTCATACGCGATAGTGGCGTCGCGCCTTGGGAGAAGAAAAGAGGCGTACAGGGATTTTCTGCGTTCAGCCGAGCTGGACCTTGCAGGCAAGAAAAACAGCGCGGGCATACACGCCGCGTCTTTGGGCGGTGTGTGGAAAATAATATTTTACGGTTTCGCCGGAATCAGTATTACAAAAAAGGGGATAAGCGTAAACCCGGGCCTTCCGGCGAAGTGGAAAAAACTTTCTTTTCATTTCAAATACAGAAAAAGTGTGATAAAATATGAACTGACAAAAGGCAGAATCGTTCTAAAAAAAATAAAGGGCCCCGCAGTCGATGTCGAAATCAGAGGAAATAAATACACGCTCACAGGCGCGTTGCGGGTTGCTGCCTGACAGTCCGAGGTTTTGTGGGTTTTATTTTTAATTTTAAACTTTAAATTTTCAGCTTAACCGGAGGTGTTTATATGGCTTTTGAGGATGAATTCGGATTATTGTGGGATATTGACGGTGTTGTCGCTGATTCGCCCCATGAGGAATCATGGAGGAAGGTGGCGGAAATGCCCGAGTGGGGGATAGAAGGCCTCGACTCCAAATTTTACCTTGACTATGTGGCGAGCAGGCCGCGCTATGAAGGCGCGAATAATATTCTCACTCTTCTTAAAGGGTATGAGAAAAAAGGGGCTGATACCGAAGAAAAAAAACGGGGCCTTATGGATGAATACGCCTCCCGGAAAAATAAGCTCATAGTAGACCTTATCAAAAACGGTGAATTCGGGGTGTTTGACAGTTCTGTATTAATGCTGGCCGAGGCGAAGAACAGGGGTATGAAACTGGGAGCGGCTTCGGCTTCGAAAAACGCGAATTCAATGCTGACAAAGATCAAGGTAAAGCCCATACTTGAAAAAAACAAAGCAAAAGTACCGGATTTTATCAGGGATGACACTATGGTTTACGACCTTTTTGACACCAATTACTGCGGAAAATCCGTACCCGGCGGTAAAGCCGAGCTTTTTAAGCTCGCGGCGGAGGAAATAAGGGAAATGACCAAAAGTAAAGTAAATAAATTTATTGTACTTGAGGACGGCACGAGCGGAATAGAAGCAGGGAAAAAGAACGGTTATTACGGGGTGGGGATAATAAGAATAGGGACAAGAGAGGATTTTGAAAAAGCCGGGGCGGATATTATTGTAAACGACCTTTCAGAGATAAGCCTGGATGAGATAAAGGAAAAAATCACAAAAAAATAGCCCGCAGGCGCGCAGTGCGCGGCCCTCTACAGGGGATTGATTATTTATATTAGTAGGGGCGGCCCCGTGCCTGTAGCGGTATAACGCGAAGTGTTTGTACGGTATGTCCGCCCGTTACGTTGCGGGCCGACATACAAGCCGGCCCTTACAGGAATTTCAATTATGTTTTTGTAGGGGCCGGTTTGCAACCGCCCCTGTTTTTGGGCGGGTTATAAACCCGCCTCTACAAGGCGTTCGTTATTGAATGGCCCGCGATATGAACAGGCATGCAAGTTCCGTACAAGGGTTGATGTTTACCCGCCTATAATAGATTTTTTAAAGTCCATTGATTATTATACCTGATCTTGT
>CAZHOD010000058.1:0-8462 GCA_964534075.1 uncultured Spirochaetia bacterium | reverse complement strand
CCCGCGCCGAGAAATGGGTTGTGCACGGCCATCTGCAGGGCTGATTCCCAGTAAAAGAGCCTGACAGCCACGGAATCGCTGGTGATGTTAAGCCCGTGTTTTATCCTTTTTTTGACGGGCCCGGAAAATATGGTTACAAAGACAGTTATTATTAAAATTCCTCCAATTAAGAAAAACCTGTATTTGTAGAAAAACTCCTTTCCGTAAAAATAGCCCAGAAGCGCGAGCATGTAAAACACAGAGCCTGCAAAGCCCAGCCACGCGCCGCGGCCCTGCGCGGTTATTATCAAAAAAGCCATACCCGCGCCGAGGAGCAGCATGAGAAACCTGGGTACTTTCGAAAACCCGGACAGAAGCATCATAATAAGTATTGGTATGATTATGGTAAACTGAGCGGACATATAATCCGGGTTGCCCATGGTGGAATAAACCCTGTGCTCGCCGAATGAGACCCATTTTATTATATCCATGCCCATGAGCTGGAAAATCCCGTAAACAACGACTATGGCATGGGATATAAAAATGAAATAAAGCAGTTTTTTTATGCCGCTTTTATAAAAAACATTTATTATCAGGAAATAAAGTATGACATTGGCGAGCAAAAGTTTAAAAAACTGCCAGTGCAGGGAAAACGCGTCTGAATTAATATAAGTTCCTTTTAAAAGTGAAAGGAAAAATATGAAGGTGAGGCCCAAAACAGGAAAGGAAAAAGAGGTGTGCTTTATCGTAAACCTGCCGCGAACAGCCTGTAATAGTATGTACAGGGAAAGCGCCAGAAATATGAATACGTAAAAACATACGGATTTTGGTGTTTCGAATGACTCGTGCGCGGGCAGCCAGAAGGCAAGGGGTACGATGAAAAGTATTGAGTATATGCTTAATTGCAGCAGTTTTGTTATGTATTTTTCCGTTTTGTCCAAAACATCCTCCGTGAATGTTTAAACTGTATTTACAGGATATATTACAGGAAAGAACCAAAATTTCAACAAAATTGTAACGGATAAAAAGTCAAAGGGCAAAGCCGCAAAATAAAAATCAAACATAAAAATGTTTTTAACAGGGATATCAATATGAATTTGTTTCTGTTGGAATTTGAAAGGAAAATTGTTTTTATAGGCGCGGCGCTGTAAAATTCCGGCGGCGCCTCAAAAAAATGACACTCAAAAACATGACACTTGATTTACCTTAAATCTACTGCTAAAATTATTAACGAAAATTATTAAAAAGGTGGAAAAACATGAAAAGGATATTATTGATAACCGCGTCAATGGTGCTTGTTTCAATGCCCCTGCACGCGAAAAATAATTTTAAACAAGGGAACGAGTACTACCTCGGCAAAAAGTATGATAAGGCGCTTGACAAGTACTCGGATTTTGTAAAAAAGAACCCGGATTATTATGAAGGGTATTACAACGCGGGTAATTCCCTGTTCAGGCAGGGTAAATACAAAGAAGCGCTTTCAATGTATGAAAAAGCGCGGGAATTAAAGCCCGATGGCCCGGATATTAAGTATAATATCAAAGTCGCGGAGAAAAAATTAAAAGAAAAACAGAAGCAGCAGCAGAAAAATAAAGGTGGAGAAAAAAAACAGGGAGATAAGGGCAGCGGGCAGCAGGGAGATAAAAAGCAGGGCAACGGGAAGGAAGAAAAACAGAAGGCAGGTAAATCGGAAGCCGGGCAAAAAAGCGGGGGCGGTAAAGCGGCCGGCGGCAGGCAAAAACGGGAGGAGAAGGATTCCGGCGGAAAACAGGCCATGACCGATGACGAGGCGCAGGCCCTGCTTAACATGATGCAAAAGCAGGAAAAAAAATACAGGAATTATTTCGGCAAAAAGTACAGGAGGAAAAAAGGGGTTTATGATTTTCCGGATTTTTTCAATATGTCGCCGGAAGAGATAATGGAATATATGGACAGGAAAATGATGGACCCGTTCGAGGAGCGCAGCCGGGGCAGCGGCAAAGAAAAAAAGGACTGGTAATACAAAATATTAAACGTAAAGCTTAAAACTGAAAACCGAAAGCTCAAAATCGAATAAAAAAGTCATGGCCGGAATTAAAACAGTGTTTATTTTAATATTAAAAGGGGGAAACAAGCGCGGGGGTCAAAAAATGTCAATAACTGATATAAAATCATAAATATTACTGCACAATAATATAGATTACAAACTATATTTTATGTTGACAAATATAAGTTATATGCTATATTTATGTTAAGATAATATAGCGTGAGACCTATAAAAGGGGGCGGAACAATGAAAGATAAATATAAAAAATTATACAGAGAACAGGTTTTTAAGGCAACAGAACAAAAACAACCTGTATCATTGGATATATTACATCAAAAGATACGCGATTTAAGGAAAGCACTGGGAATCACACAATTACAGATGGCTCATAAATTAGGAGTCAGGCAGCCGACTTACGCAAAAATGGAAAAGGGGTTGTTTAACGCGAATATATCCACGATAAAACGCATAGTACGGGAGCTTAACTGCGGAGTGGAAGTTGTCCTTACTCCCGCCGAACCATTTGAGATTTTTTTGAGAAAAAAAGCGGGCCGGCGGGCAAAAGAACTTTTAGGCAGAACACGTTCAAATATGGCTATTGAGAGCCAGGATCCGGGTAATAAAGAGTATGAGCGGCGTTATAATGACCTTGTGGATGAACTATTTGAGGACCCAAAGAACGGTTTATGGGGAAAAAACCATGACTGAAGAACAGGCCACAGGCGAGACCCTTTTGGAAGATGCTTCATGGCTCATACCGGGGCACATAACAACAAAACAGGAGTTGAACGCCTGGGAAAGCAGCAATATACTTGACGCTGTGAGAAAGTACCTGTCAAAAAGAACCGGGTTCAGAATCGACGAAGGGTGGTTGAAAAAACTTCACAAATATATGTTTAACAGGACCTGGAAATGGGCGGGAAAATACAGGGATTGCCGCCTTAATATCGGAATTGAGCCTGCGGATATACCCATTGAAGTCAGAAAACTGAGCGATGATACTGCTTACTGGGATAAGCACAATATTTACGATGAGTATGAAAGATCGGCGCGGATACATCACAGGCTTGTCAAAATCCACCCTTTTTATAACGGTAATGGCAGGCATGCGCGTCTGGCCGCGGACATTTATCTTTTTAATAAGAATAAAAAAACTGCCAGTATGGCCTGAAGCTAAAATAATAAAAAGAGGGGATTTTAGGGAGCGTTATATCAAAGCTCTTAAGGCCGCTGATAACGGCGATTACAACAGAATAATGAGCATTACCCGGGAATTAATAGGTTCCGGGTAATTCGCTTCAGGGCCAGCCGCGGTAACGCCTCAGTTATGGTGGTGCATTTCGGTCTTTGTAGGCGCAACCTTTCAGGTTGCGGTAGTTAAAGGCACGCAGCCATAAAGGCTGCGGTTACAAAAGCCATAATACCCCTGCCGTAACTGAAGGGTTACCAGCCGCGCTGCTTTTTGCCTTTTGACATTTGCGGCGCTTTGCTATATTATTATACAGGAAATCAATACGCGGCGCGCGGGCGCCGGAGGGAGTGTTGTATGCTGAGAGAACCGGTTGTCGCGGGTATGTTTTACGACGCGGACGCGCATGCCCTGAAAAAACACCTTGATAAACTTCTCGTTGAAAAAGAGGAAAAATTAAACGCGAAAGGGATAATAGTGCCCCACGCGGGGTATGTGTATTCCGGCGCGGTCGCGGGCGAGGTTTTTTCATCGGTGCGGCTCCCTGATACGTTTATTATAATGGGCCCGAACCATACCGGGGCCGGAGCGCCTGTTTCGGTTATGAACAAGGGCGTATGGAGGACCCCGCTCGGAGACGCGAGAATAAACGGGCCGCTCGCTGATGAGATAATAAATAACTCTGATTTCGCAGAGGCGGATACTGCCGCGCACCTTCAGGAACACTCAATAGAGGTCCAGCTGCCTTTTATCCAGGCGCTTAAAAAAAGTTTCACATTTGTCCCGATAACATTCGGCACAAACGACGAAAAGGCGCTGAAAGAAACTGCCTGCGCCGTAAGGGAGGCAATGAGGGATAAGGATATACTCCTGGTTTCCTCGACGGACCTGACCCATTACGAGGGCGCGAAGGAAGCCGAAAAAAAGGATAACATGGCGCTTAAGAAAATAGAAAAATTGGACCCGGAAGGGCTCGCGGACACCGTGAACAAAAACTCGATATCAATGTGCGGGTGGATGCCCACGTACGTGGCGCTTTACGCGTCCAGGCTTTTGGGGGCGGAAAAGGGCAAAATAATAAGGTACACGAATTCCGGTGAAATGAGCGGAGATTTCGGGCGTGTCGTGGGCTACGGGGGAGCGGCAATATTATGAAAATATTCCGGCTCCTTTAAGGAGAAAGAATGAGCGAGCCTTTTGTCAAAAAAAAAGAAATAGTTTTTCTTTTTATAATGATTGTGGCGATTTTTACTGTGAGGGCGGCATTTTTTCATGCCCCGCTCGACAGGGACGAGGGCGCTAACGCTTATATGGCCCGGGCTGTTTCTCTCGGGGATGTGCCGTACAGGGACGTTTTTGACCACAAGCCGCCTTTTGTTTATTATTTATATAAAACGGCTTTTTCGCTGTTTGGAGAGTCCGCGCGTGCAGTCAGGGTTTTTACGGCGTGGGTTGTCCTGTTTACCGCCCTTCTTTTGTATGTTTTTATAAGGACGTTTTATTCGGCCTGGGTTGCTCTTATGGCGGTTTTTTTGTACGGGCTTTTTCAACACAACCCGCTTATACAGGGGTTCGGATCGAATACCGGAATTTTCGCGCAGTTTCCCGCGCTTTTGGCGCTTTTTTTTCTCGCGGACAGGGAAAAAGGCTACGAAAAAGTAAGCTATTTTATAACCGGATTTTTTATCGGGGTCGCGGTTTATGTGAACTTAATGGCGGGGCTTTTGGTTTTTGTACCAATTCTGTATATGGTTTTTTATGAAAAAAAAGCAAGGGGCCGCTGTGTTTTATGGTATTTTTTTGGGTTTGTTTCCGTCTCGCTCCTGGTTTTTTTGTGGTGCGTGAAAAACGGGTGTTTGAGCCGGTTTGTCGACAGCGTATTTTTATATAACCTTTTTAACATAAAAACCATAAGCGGCGCGGCTGTTTTTTCCGTGAAGGCAAACCTGCTGCCCGCGGCCGGGCTTTTTTATTCAGCGGCGGTATTGGCTAAAAGGCCGGGCGACAGGGTTAATTTTTTGGTTTTTATCTCGTCGGTTTTACTGTTATCGGCCGCGGTGGTATCAAAAAGCGTTATAATCGCCGTGCCTTTTTTATGCGTGCCCGCCGCGCTTATGGTAAGGGGCCTGGCCGAATGGGTAAAAAAACGCGCCGGTATTTTACCCGCCGCGGCCGCGCTTTTCATGGTTCTTTTTGCCGGAAGTTTTGTTTTCGTATATTTCACAAATTTAGCCGACGCTTTCAAAAAAGGAGGAACAGCAGAGGAGGCGCTCTACGAGGCGCGTTTCGCGGGCAGGTACATTAAAGACAGGGTGAATGAGGGGGAAAAAATATTTGTGTGGCCAAACGAGCCGGAAATATATTTTTACTCAAAAACAAAACCTGTTACAAGATATATAAACGCCTATCCTTTCGGGTATTATAAAAAAGATTTCGAAAATGTGCCGGCCGCCTTGCTGCGTGTTAAACCGCGGTTTATCGTGCTGCGAAGGGGGCGTGACTCCCGCGTTTTCGAGGGGTTTGCCCGGCAGTATTACAGCCCGGCCGTAACGACAAATAATCTTGAAATATATGAAAAAAAGGGGGATAATAATAAAAAAGATTGACGGGCGTAAAACGGCGTTTGAGAGAGCCGCCGTAATACTTAATTTCTTAAAGGTGAAAACAGGCTGAAATGAACGCTAAACAAATTAACATATTTTTAAAAACACTCTTTGCCGTTGTCTTTGTGGTTTTTGTCGCGGCGCTTGCTTTCAGGACGCCTATCGGGGAAAAAGCCTGGGGGCACGCCTCTTACGGCAGGGATATAATAAAAAACATCGGCCTTACGGATGAGGTGAGTTTTTCTTACGCCGCAAAAGCGCCGCGGGACAAAAAAACATGGCTGTTCGACGCTTTTACCTATTCCGTGCTGAAACTCAGCGGCACCATAAACTCACTTTTATGGGCCGGGATGCTCACGCTTTTTCTCACCGCTTTTATCCTGCTGCTTGTAATATTCAAAAGGCAGCAGGGCAGGTATGTGAGCATAACCCTTCCCTCCGCCATACTGGCGTTTTACCTGATGAGCCCTTATTTTACCTATTCGCCGTTAATTTTCGGCCCGTTTTTCATAGCGTGTTTTCTTTACGTGCTGGAAAGGAAACCGGTTAAAAGGAACAAAAACCTTTTTTATTCGCTGCCTTTTATATCGCTGCTGTGGGCGAATATGCACCATTCCGCTTCTATAGGGTTTCTTCTTATGTTTGTTTACCTTATATATGATTTTATAGACACAAGGGAGGTTGAGGAAAAGAGGGAAAGTTATGATTTTAAGCTTTATCTTATGTCGCTCGCCGGGGTTGGGGCATTCACGCTTATTAATCCTCTTTTTTACGGCGCGCCGGTTTTTTTCGCGCGGGAGATAATTTCCGAGCCGTGGCTCGATGGCCATGTTTACAGGGAACCCTCGCTTTATTTTTCGTTGTTTTATACATATGTCGCGATAACAGCCGCGGTCCTGCTTTATAACCTTAAAGGCGCGGACATAGGCAGGAGGGCGGAATTTGTCAAAGATGTTTTGCTGGTTGTTGTTTTTATGGCAGCGGCGTTTAAAAGCGCGGAATATATACCGTATTTCCTGGTTGTTTCCATCCCGATTACCGCGTATTATACGTACCTTATTTTCAGGTGGAGTTTTGCCTGGCCCCGGCAGTGGACGGAAAGGGACCTCGCCATAATAAAAAACTACCTGTACGCGATAATGATAATCGCGCTGGCGACTTATTCTTATTTCGGCTTTATTAAAGAAAAAGAGAGCGGCCTGCCTGCGGGGCCGGTAAAATACATAGCCGGGACAAGGGTGCCGGCCAGCCTGTTTCACCAAAAAGAATACGGAGATTACCTGTATTATTATCTTTACCCTGATTATAAAATATTTATGAGCAGCCGGGCCGGTTATCCAAAAGAGATTGAGGAAGCAGAGGAAAAAATTGTATCGGGCGGTGAAGGATTCAGGAAACATCTTAATAAATACGGCATAAATTCCCTGCTGCTCGAGAGGGGGGCGGGCGTAATACCAAAGCTTAAAGGCGCGGGGTATGAGCCGGCGTATTTTGACAAAAGCTACGCGCTTTTCGTGAATAAATATATGACCGACAGGTATTTTAAATATATAAACCCGCTTAGCGGGAAAAAATATAAAAAAGATGATTATGACAGGGCTCTTCGTGAGCTGGAGGAGTTCACGGAAAACAACCCGTCAGAGCCCGCTCAGTTTATGCTCGGTGAAATGTACGCCAAAAGAAAACCTCCGGACGCGATAAGTTATCTCGAGCACATGACAGAACTTTATCCGCGGCATTACAGCCTGTATAACCTGCTTGGAAAACTTTTATACGGGGCCGGGGATTATGAGAACGCCGCGGCGGTATGGGAGGAAAGCAGGGAAAAAGACGAGAAAACAAAAAAGCTGCTTAACCGGGCAAAAGATAAAATCAGCCGCTGATTTTTTTTCGCTGCCCGCCGGCGGGCCGGCTCCGCGACCGTCTTTTTCTTCTGTCTTTTTGTCTGCGCAGTTTTTCGATTTTTTTCAGGCGCGCGCTTTTTCCCGTCGATTTTTCCTCTATTTTTTCGGCGAGCAGCCTCCTGGCGAAAAAACGGTTGTCCTGCCTGTTCCTCGATTCCGCGCATTTTATTTCTATGGATGTGGGTTTGTGTTTGAGATAGACCGCGCAGCGGTTTTTATCGGATTTTTGCCCGCCTTTTGACGAGGGCAGGATGAAATTTTCTTTAAGGGCGGATTCATCTATTCCGAGCTTTTTCATTTTCGCTTCTAACGCCTTTTGTTTTTCCGGTTTTATCACAATGTATACTCCCCGGGTTGTTTCCGGCGGATTTTTTATAATAATACTTGAAAATACGGTTTTGTAAAGATAAAATAAAACATCAAAAGGAGGTTTTTATGTTCTGCAGGTTTTGCGGGGAACCGATACCCGAAGACTCTAAATTCTGCAAGTCATGCGGGAAAAAAGTCGGCGTACAATCCGCAGCTAAAAGAAACGCTGAAGAAGCTGCCAAAGGCAGGCCGGAAAGCGCCCCGCGGCGGGTAAAACGCGGGCCGGATACCGACAGGAAAAAGCTGGAGAGGCAGAAAACACTTTTTATTCTTGCCCTTATATCATTTATACTCGCGGCAACCGGCCTGGCCATGGCTTATTTTTTTATCAAATGAAGCATGATTTTTAAAAGGAGAAAAAAATGAAAAAAAGAATAATGGATTTTTTCAGG
>CAZHOD010000057.1:0-8473 GCA_964534075.1 uncultured Spirochaetia bacterium | reverse complement strand
AAGGATTTGCGGCCTTTTTCAATCGTTCTTTTCCTTTCTATTGCGGTTTCCAGGGCCCATAAAAGCCTTGCGTATTTCCCCTGTTTATGGTATATTTTTCAGGATTTTAATTACAGGAGGATATTAATTATGGCAAGACAATGTGTTATATGCGAAAAACAGGTGGCTACGGGAAACAATGTTTCCCACGCGAAAAACAGGACAAAGACAAAATTTAAACCAAACCTTCAAAAGGTGAAAATAAAACTGAACAAAAAAACAGTCAAAGCATGGGTTTGCACAAGGTGTATAAAGTCGGGCAAAGCCGAAAAAGTGCTCTGAATAAAATCCAAATTTCCGAATTCAGCCTATTAATTTTCAGGTTTTAAGTTTTTAGTTTTTAACTTTAAGTTTTAAATTTTAAGCTTCTATCCCCCTTGTACCCTTTCAACCCCGGTCACGTTTTTCACCTGCCGGAGAGAAGTTATTATTTCATTCATATGGGCCTGCCCTTTAACCATAATATGAAGGTCGATATCCATGCTTTCATGGTGCTCGTGCGGCCCGACCGAACTTATATAGGCGTTGTTTTTTGTTATTGTGCTTACAATATCGTTGACAACCCCTCTTTTATTTTTTGAATAAATCTTAATTCTAATAAGGTAATAATCCTCTGTATTACCGCTCCAACCAACTTCCACAAAAGGCGCCGTGATTTTTTCGGCCGTAATATTTTCGCAGTTTTTACGGTGAATCGAAACTCCCCTTTTCGTGTATATTCCGGTTATCGCGTCGCCCGGCACCGGGTTGCAGCATTTCGCGAGCTTATACGTTATATCCGTATATTTTCCGTCTATAACGATATTGCTTTTATCCTTAACCCCCCGCGCCCTGCCCTGCTTTAAAACCGGCCTTTTTTTCCGCAATATTTTCCTCAATGAATTTACGATTTTATTCTCAGAAAACTCGCCATAACCTATCCCTGCCAGCAGGTCCTTTCTGTCTTTTAAATTATAATACGAAAAAACTTTTTCCCAGGCCTGCTCGTTTATATCCTCCATAGACAGGCCGAATTCACCGAGCCTGTTTCTGAGGAGCGCCTCCCCCCTGTTTACGTTCTCTTCCACGCCTCTGTTTGTCCTGAGCCAGTGCCTTATACGGTTTTTCGCCTTGCCTGTTTTTACTATCTTCAGCCAGTCAATAACCGGGTGCTGGTTCGGCCCCTTTATTACCTCTATCATATCGCCGTTTTTAAGCTCGTATTTCAGCGTGACCCATTTTCCGTTCACCTTGGCCCCTGCGCATTTTTCCCCCAGGTCCGAGTGGACGCTGTAAGCGAAATCGAGGACCGTCGCGCCCTTAACGAGTTCCTTCACATCTCCCCGGGGAGTAAAAACAAAAACCTCCTCGTCAAAAAGGTCTATTTTAAGGTCCTTTATAAAATCATCGCTGCCCCGCATCCCCGTCTGCCATTCCAGAAGCTGCCTCACCCATAAAAACGCGCGGTTGGTTTCCCTGTCAAAAGCTCCGTCCTCTTTATAATTCCAGTGCGCGGCTATACCTTTTTCCGCGACCTCATCCATCTTAATTGTCCTTATCTGTATTTCCAGGGTATCCCCGTTTCTGTCCAGCACAGTAGTATGCAGGGATTTGTACATGTTTGACTTTGGCATCGCTATATAATCCTTGAACCGGCCCGGAACCGGTTTCCATAAGTTATGTACGATTCCCAGCGCAGCGTAGCACTCTTTTATTGTCTTTGTGATAATCCTGAACGCGATAAGGTCGTAAATGTCCTCGAATTTTTTATTTTCCCTGTTCATCTTCTGAAAAATGCTGTAAAAATGCTTCGGCCTCCCCCTTATCTCCGCCCCGATGCCGGCTTCCTTTATCTCAGCACGAAGTGACTTTATTATTTCATCTATCCTTTTCTGCCTCTCCGCTTTTTTTCGCGCCACCTTATCCGCTATCTCCCTGTAAACTTCCGGGTTTATCACGCTGAACGCAAGGTCTTCGAGTTCGGATTTTACATTTGCCATCCCGAATCTGTTCGCGAGGGGCGCGTAAACATCAAGGGTTTCCTGGGATATTTCCTTCTGCCTTTCAGAAGGGAGATAAGAAATTGTGCGCATATTATGGAGCCTGTCCGCGAGTTTTATTATGACTACCCTTATATCCTTTGCCATTGCCAAAAACATTTTTTTTAAAGACTCGCTGAAAACCTTTCCCTTTGTTTTAAACACCCTCGCGGTAACATGGCTCACCCCGTCCACAAGGAAAGCGACATGTTCATTGGTTTCATCCTTTATCCTTTTCTCTGTGACCGAAGTATCCTCGACAACGTCATGCAGAAGCCCCGCGCTTATTGTATCTGCGTCCATCTTCATCTGTTTGAGTATACACGCGACCTCGGCGCCGTGGCTGAAATAAGGATCCCCGGACATCCTTTTCTGCCCCTTATGCGCTTCGGCGCCAAGTTCATAAGAACGTTTGATAATACGGGCCTTTTCCCCTTCAAAACCGGCCGCAATCGCTTCCCGCGAGGGCGCAACCTTTTTTTCTTTTTCAACGCCCATGTTTTTTACCTTTTTCCGCGTCGCGTCCCCGGTTAAGCTCAAAGAGCCGGCTTCTTATTTTTTCAGAATAAATTTCTATATCTTTTCCCTTTATGCCGCGGGGTATTTTTATCGGGCTTCCAAAATTAAAATATCCCCCCGCGAAAGGAAGAGGTATCATGAACCTGTCCCATGTCCTGAGCCTGGCGCAGGGCGCGCAGACAAAACCCACCGGTACTATTTCTTTTTCCGTAAGGGACGCGAGGTATATAATCCCCCTGTTGACCGAACCGGCCGGGCCCCTTGGGCCGTCCACTGTGAACGCCGTATCATAGCCATTCTCCATAAGGCGTTTCAGCCCTCTGAGGGCGGATGCCCCGCCCCTGGTCGATGACCCTCTTGCCATTTTTATTCCAAAACCAGAGGCCACCCTGGCTGCTATTTCACCGTCCCTGTGAGTAGACGCGAGCGATCCCATTTTCGTGCCCCTGTAATTATAAACAAAAGCGAGTATCTGCGAATGAAAAAAACCGTAAATATACTGTTTTTGCTTGCCCTGGCGAGGAGAAATTCCGCCCCCGTTGACTTCCCTGAACCTATATGTAAGCGCCATAATTTTAAACAGCATTACGCCCAGTGGTATGGCAACTTTAAAAATCAGAATTTCGGAAATTTTTTTCATTTAATACCGCCCGCGTATTAAAAAAGGGCGCGGCCGGTCGGCCGCGCCCTTTTTATTCATAATCAATTTAATTCTTCCTTAATAAAAACACTATCCGAGTATATTAGAGGAATCATCCTCTCCTGAAGGAGGTTCATCCTCTCCCTCCTCTTTTTTCCTTTTCATCAATATAAATACCACGGCGCCCGCTACCGCGAGAAGAAGGATAATAAGAATAAGCCCAAAATTAATCCCTCCTCCGCTCTTTTCGCGCGGTTCCGGTATGGGGGTCGTTTCCTCAAAAAAGGCGTCTTCTTCAAGCCCCATCCCTTCGTCTCCGCCGCCATACCCGCCGCCGTATGTTTCCTCTTCCTCAAAACCACCGGCAGCTGACTCTTCTACCGGCGTATCATCAAGCCCGGCAACTTCCATGGCGTCTTCCTGCTGTTCCTCATAAGACGCCGAATAATCCTCATTTTCATAACTCTCCGTTTCATAATCTTCTGAAACGCCGCCTGACGCGACTATTAGCTCGGAATCCGAATCCTCCGCGGACGCCACTTCTGTCGACGCCGAAGCCGACGGCCAGTTAAGCTCTTCCGCGCGTTCCTTTGCCGCGGCTATCTCAACTGCGCTGACGTTTCTCGGTATTATAAGTTTCTGCCCGGATTCTATGCCCCTGTAATCGTCCAGTATGTCCCTGTTAGCGTCATAAATCAGGGGCCATTGGTATTTATTACCGTAAATTTCCGGTTTCGCCGCTATTGTCCATAGTTTATCCCCCGGTTCCACAAGGTATGTTGTAGGAAGCTCCTGCCTCTCGGCTTCCATTGCCTCATCCATTATTTCGGACTGCTCATCCGCGGCGCCGTTTATTTTCTGGCTCTTTCCTCCGCATCCTATTAAAAATAAACCCGAAAACACAAAAACCGTCATCGTTAAAAAGACAACTATTCTGTGCATATATCCCTCCTTTTAAAGTAATTGTTAAATAATTATAACATTTTTAATATTATTGTCAAGAACAGGCGTTAACTGAAGATTTTTCAGAAAGTTTTATTCTCATTTCCAAAAAACCACCCTCTATAATATTTCCTCTGTTTTATTACCTGCCCACAAGCCTTTTATTATTGACGCCCCTGTTTTCCAGGATTTAACTTTATCAACGGCTTTTTCCAGCTGTTTTTCCTGCTGTTTTTTTCCGACAGGATTGCCCGCGCAGCCGGGGTGGCCGGTTATTACAATGATTTTTGAACCGTGTTTTTTTGTCGATACCATAACGGAATTCTTTATTCTTTTGAGTGCCGACGCGTTTTTTCCGGCAAAATATTTAAGTATACCCGGCCCGGTAATTATATCGACGTATTTAACCCTGTATTTTTTTTTCATATATTTAATTACAGGCTCCTGCACCCGGCCGTCCATGCAGTTTATTGCTGTGCCGAATTTCCCGTATTTCATAGCCCCTCCGTAATATAATTAAATTCCTGAATTAAATAATTTATCAAAAATTAACAGAGAACCCCATTTTATGGCTGCTTCCGAGCTCGATAAAGGGCATAAATACATAATCTATTGTATATTTCATATCTCCCGACAATACGCCTATACCGCTTCCCAGGGCAAAACCGCTCACCAGCCTGTCCCCGGGATTGAAATTCCCCCCTGCCCTTAATGAAAAATTCACGGCCCTGAAATCCTGCGTATACTCGGCCCCTCCCCTTATATTGATACTGTTGGCGGACGAATAATCGATATCCGCGCTTATCCTCACACGGTTGTTTTTCACTCCCGCGTGAAGCATCTGTAAATACCCTCCCACTCCCACAGTAAGCGGCGTCATTCCGCCGTTAAACGAAATCCCGGCGTTCCTCAAAACAATGCCCACGCCGGCTTTGTTTAATTTAAACTCCCCCCTGTTTGCCATAAAATCCTCGGCTGTTATAACCGCGGTATATATCGCGCCGATATCCCCGGATACAGCTGTATTGGAATAATCATCTTCCGCCTCCAGATTTTCCCCTGATATCTTCAGATTAGCCCCTATTTTTACATTTTTTGTAAAATCATTATAAATAAAATTTTCCAGGCCAAAGCCATACCCTGCTCCAAAAAGGTAATTAAAACCGCTCCTTTCCCCGCCCGTACCCGCGTAATCCCCGGATGCTGTTTCAAGGGTTTCTGTTATGGCACCCGCGCTAAGGTATTTAATCGAAACTCCCAATGTCCCGTTTTTCCCCATATTATGCCCGTAATAAACACCGGAAAAAAATATGTCCTCCAGGTAAAAATCAATTATTGACATGACTTCATTCTTCTCCATAAACCCCAATCCCGCGGGATTAATGTCCATGGCTTCCATATTGTCAGGCAGCGCGGTATACGCGCCTCCCATGGACTGGGACCGCGCGCCCAAAGGCAGTTTGAGAATATCTATGGACGTGGTGCCTGCCGCGCCAAAAACACTTCCCGCGAACAAAAACACAGCCCAAACAACGATAATCCTTCTCATTACACTTTTCCTTTCTGTCCGGATTTCCTATCTTACTATAAACAATTTACCTGTTATTTTTTCATTTTCCGTACTTATCATATAAAAATAAACCCCCGGCACGACATCACTGCCTTCCCTGTTCGCGCCGTCCCATTCAATCCTTCCAAAAACACCTTTTTTCGAATAAACATTATACCCGGCTATGTCGTAAATATCAATATCAGCCCGCTCAGGCAGCATGAATTTTACGGTTCCGCCGGCTGCCTCTTCCCTGTTAAACGGGTTGGGAAATACCAAAATACGCTCGACAGGCGTGGGAGATATGGTTATCGTGGGCGAAATTGTATGCGTTTGGGTTATTGTCCATGTCGGGGTTATTGTATGTGTCAGTGTAATTGTCGGAGTAAAAGTAGGCGTGCCCGTAGAGGTTATTGTAGGCGTTATGGTATTCGACAATGTCGGTGTAACAGTCTCGGTAACGCTCGCGGTTACCGTAGGCGTAGCGCTCTCAGTAACGCTCGGCGTGGCAGTTCCGGTAATGGTCGGCGTTACGCTCTGAGTCACCGTCGGCGTAACAGTCAAAGTATATGTATACGTGGAGGTCGCGGTCCGGGTCAGGGTAGCTGTCGGGGTAAATGTCGCGGAAAGCGTTATTGTCGATGTAAATACAGGAGTAATCGTGTGTGTCTGTGTTATTGTCCCTGTCTCGGTTATAGTCGCTGTTATAGTATGTGTCTGTGTTATTGTGGTCGTTTGCGTTGGTGTTATTGTTTCCGTATTTGTCGGTGTTATGGTATTCGTAATTGTCGAAGTTATTGTACCCGTAAAAGTACCGGTCACGCTCGGTGTTACGGATTGTGTTGCCGTCTGAGTCACGGTCGGGGTCACTGTGCCCGTAACAGTGGCCGTCACGGTATTTGTAATTGTGGGCGTTGCCGTATTTGTCACGGTAGCCGTCACGGTTTCGGTGGCTGTCAAAGTAACTGTACGTGTCGCGGTCGGGGTATTTGTGGCGGTTACGGTATTTGTTACTGTTTCTGTAACTGTTTCCGTAACAGTCGGGGTTGCTGTTTGAGTTATTGTCGGCGTCACTGTTTCGGTCATTGTTTGCGTTACCGTGGATGTTACTGTTTCTGTTATCGTAGCGGTCACCGTTTCCGTTACTGTCCGGGTTACCGTGGGCGTAATTGTTTCCGTAACTGTCGGCGTTGCTGTCTGTGTCACGGTCGGTGTTATTGTCCGGGTAATGGTCGGCGTCACTGTTTCGGTAACTGTTTGTGTGACAGTCGGGGTTATGGTTTTGGTCACGGTCCGCGTGGCTGTCTTTGTTATTGTAGGAGTTGCCGTGAATGTAGGCGTCGGAGTAAATGTAGGTGTCGCCACCAGGATATTGTTGCTCGTTCCGTTAATCGCCGCGTCAGCCGTGTCTGTAACGCTTATGGCCTGTATGCCGAGAGTATTTAATATCACATTCGAAAATGTATGTATCCCGCTGTCCGCTGTTACAAAAGTATAATCAGAAGGCAGCGACGCGGCCCCGTCGGTAGAACCGAATGTCACTGTCCCTGTATAATCCTCCACAGTATTTCCGTAATCATCCTTCGCCCTTACCGCGAGGTCAAAATCCGAACCCGAGGCGGCTATGGACGGTGCTGTGACTACAAAATTCACATTGGCCTCGGATGTTATTGTCGCGGACTGCGCCGAATCCGTAGGGTTCGTCATAGAAGCGGTGACAACATGCTCTGTCCCGGAGGCCGTGGACAAAGTAAGTATTGACGTGGCCGTGCCCGAAGCGTCTGTATATGTATCGACCGGGAATATCGAGCCGTAATTGGTGGTAAATGTCACGGGCACGCTCTCCATATCCCGCGAGTTCCCGTCCTGGTCGACAATCTGCGCTGTTATTGTTACGTCCGAACCGGCCGCCGCGATCGTGACGGAATCAGGATAAACCTTTAAAAAATAACCGGTTGAGACCGTAAGGGTTGTTGTTGCCGCGTCCATATGATCCCCTCCGCCCGTAATATCCTCTCCCCACAGGGTATAATCCCCGGTATAATGGCTGTTTACAAGCACCGATCCGGCGCCGTTTGTATCCAGTGTTATTGTAACCGAAACATACCAGTTATCCCCGTTATCATCCGAAAAAAGCACATTTGTATTTTCAGCGTATATATGCGTGTCCTCATGGCCCGAAGGCGCCGGCGAATTATACCCGTTGGGGTCCTTGGCATTAATATAAAGTGTAGAAGGTTTATCCGCGCTAATAGACATCGGAGCCGGCTGGAACGCCAGATGGTCCGCCCCGCTTCCTGCCGATATTGTGACTGTCTCGCCTAAAAGCCCTTCTGAATCGCACACACAGTAATTCATGGACCCGGATGTGTCGGAACTTACGGTAAATATCGTTGTCACTTCACCCTGCGCGTTTGTGCTCCCGCCGGCAGGGTCGACGGATGAATCCTGGGTCCTGCCGGACTGCACAAAATCCGTAAAATCAACCCATTTATTTTCTATGGCGTTTCCGTATTGGTCTGTTATTTTTGCTGTTATTGTAACCCATTCGCCCGCATTTACGGAATATTTATCAGCCCAGGCCGAAAGCTCGGCCGGCTCAGCGGCTGTTATGGAAGCGTAAGCGTCCGCGGAAGTAAGCGCCGCTGAAACATCCCGCGCGGTTATAGTAATATTTTCGCCGACAACAGTATCCCTGTAATATACTATGGATTTGCCGCTTATAAGATTTGTGGAAAGCTCTGTATACCAGCCTGATTTATCAGT
>CAZHOD010000056.1:0-8559 GCA_964534075.1 uncultured Spirochaetia bacterium | reverse complement strand
TTTAAACTTTAAACTTCGACATAAAGGCTGCGGTTACCAATACATTTATAAGGGAGAAAATAATTAAGAAAAATAAAATGGTGCGGATGGTGGGATTTGAACCCACACAGCCTTGCGGCTACCAGCTCCTGAAGCTGGCGCGTCTACCGTTCCGCCACATCCGCGCAGGATATTATTTTACATATGTTTTAGAAATTATCAAGTTTAAAATAGCCATAAAAGTACCCCCTCAGTTACGGGAGGGGTATTATGGTTTTTGTAACCGCAGCCTTTATGGCTGCGTGTGTGCCTACAAAGACCGAAATACGCCACCATAACTGACGCGTTACCCATAAAATAGCCATATAACCTATAGCCATGCAGCCAATTATTTCTTTTTGCGCATCGTCTTTATGCTGGCTGCGATAATTGCTGTCAACTCTGTAAGCTATGAAAGAATATTATCAGCTGTTTTTTTATTTATATCATCGTGAGTTTGTATCAATAATATCAGCCAATATTTTGCTTCATTGCCTGATTTTAGCGCGACTTCGTAATAACGGCAGAACTCTTTTTTTCTTTCTGAAAATTTTGATTCTGTAATGTTCGCGCCTACAGATGTTGCTGCCTTTAAAAATTGAGTAATAAGGCTTTGAAAAAGGCCAAAAAAATTCAATGGTTTAAGAAGCGCTATTACTTTGATCGAAAAAAAGAAACACCTTTCAGGTAAATCTGAACTGACTTTTAAGGAATTTGCATCCATAATTTGCCTTGCCACCCCTCTATATTTTCGGTATATTATATAGAAACTGTTAGTATTGTCAATAGCCGTGTTTCTGTCGATTATATGGCTATTTGGCTGTTTGTTTACATGGCTAAGGAGTAATGATGTCGGAAAAAGATGAATACTACATGAATCTGGCGCTTAGTTTAGCTGCCAAAGGAACAGGGTTTACTTCGCCAAACCCTCTTGTCGGCTGCGTAATAGTCAAAAACAACCGGGTCATATCATCGGCTTTCCATAAAAAAGCAGGCTCTTTACACGCGGAAAGGCTGGCGATAATGAAAGCCGGTAAAAACGCAAAAGGCGCGGACCTTTATGTAAACCTCGAGCCCTGCGCGCATTACGGAAAAACACCGCCGTGTACAGATATAATAATCAGCGCGGGAATAAAAAGGGTTATTATCGCTATGAAGGATCCAAACCCGCTGGTTAAAGGAAAAGGAATTAGAAAACTGCAAACTGTAAACTGCAAACTTAAAACAGGAATACTAAAGGAAAAAGCGGAGGAACTGAATAAAATATTTATAAAAAATATGAAAGAAAAAATGCCGTATGTTCTTGTCAAGGCGGGGATGTCCCTGGACGGGAAAATAGCCCTGAAAAACGGAAAATCAAAATGGATAACATCGCCGGCGTCGAGAAAACACGCGCAGGGCCTGAGAAAACAAATGGACGCTGTGCTCGTGGGTATTAATACCGTGCTGAAAGACAACCCTTCGCTCTCGTGCAGGGCGGGCGGGCAGAAAAGAATCAAAAAAGTCATACTCGACACAAAGGGGCGCGTTCCTTTGCGCGCGGATATTTTCAGGAATACTCCCGCGGAAGATGTTTATATATTTACGCGGTCGATGAGCGGAAAAAAAATAAAAGCCCTGAGAAAAAAAGGGGTGAATATAATACTTTCAAAGGCCGGGGAAAAAAATATCAATGAGAAATTCGCCCTTAACGCGCTGTTTGAAAAAGGAATTATGAGCGTGCTTGTAGAGGGAGGGAGCTGTGCCGCGACATCCTTTATAAAAAAGAAGCTTGCGGATGAAATGAATCTGTATATAGCCCCGAAAATCATAGGGGGTGGCGGCCTTGGCTTTTTCGGAAAAATGGGATATACAAACATAAAAAAAGTTTTAAGCCTTAAAAATACCGAAGTTTCAGGGATTTCAGGCGATATACTGGTAGAAGGGAAGATTAAATACAGTTAATATTGAAATATTGCAGTATTGAACGAAAGGCAAATAAATAAAAAGGAGATGATTATGCGTGAAGTATTTATTCCCGATTCCCGATTCCCGATTTTCATAGGAGATAAAAATGTTTACAGGTATAATACAGGATACAGGAAAAATAAAGAGCAAAACAACAAGAGGTAAAAATATTCGCCTCGGTATTCTGACGGGCAAAGATATTCCTTCGCGCGAAAAAGGTATGTCAGTGGCAATAAACGGGGCCTGCCTCACTGCTGTTTTGTTCAAAGGGAAAAACCGGTTTGAAGCCGATATTACGCGGGAAACCGCGGAAAAAACGAACATAAAGAAATTAAAACCGGGAACAGAAGTGAATATAGAATACCCTCTGACAGCGGAAAAATTTTTAAGCGGGCATATAGTCCAGGGGCATGTCGATACACAGGGAAAGGCTCTGGATATAAAAAAACAGCCCGGGGAATTTATTCTGAAAATATCATACCCGGCGGAATTCACCCCTTATATAATTGAAAAAGGATCCGTAACAATCGACGGTGTAAGCCTTACGGCTTTTGATGTGGGCAAAACATCATTTAAAATTTCCATAATACCCGAAACAGCGGCTGCCACAATAATAGGCAAATACAAAAAAGGGGATGAAGTAAACCTGGAGTTTGATATAATAGGCAAGTACGTTAAAAAACAGATAAGTAAAGGGAGAAAATAATATGCGTATAGGAGAACCAACAGGGCCATTCGGAGACCGCCACGAAAAAACCGACAAGGCCAAAAAATCAGGAGAGAAAAATAAGGCAAAACACCTGTCAAGGGATACGGTTCACCAGGCGAATTTTTCCAAACAGCTCGAGGGTATAGCGGAGGAACAGGTGAAAAAATCGCTTGATGAGCTTATAGAGGAACTGAATGAACAGGCAAAGGTGCTCGAGAAAAGGCGTACCTTTGAAGAGCTTGAAAAGTATAAGGCAATGGTAAAAGGTTTTATGGATCAGGCAATAAAAAAGATTTACGCGGTAAAGGTTTCGGACAGCTCGAAACTTATGACTAAAAGGAAAAAGGTTCATGTTATAGTCGAGCAGGTAGACGGCCAGCTCGAGGAACTTACAAAACAGGTGCTTGATAAACAGTCCCCGGCCATGGATATACTGGCGACTCTGGATAAAATCCGGGGCATGCTGGTCGATATGTACTCATAAAAATCAAAATTCAATTGTCAAAATCCAGATTAAAAAATAAAAATCACGGGAAGGAGAAATATCCGATGAAAGATTTCAAATTCGCCGCGGTCGAGGAAGCGGCCAAGGATATAAAAAACGGAAAAATGATAATAGTTGTAGACGACGCTGACAGGGAAAACGAGGGGGATTTAATCTGCGCCGCGGAAAAAGCAACGAGGGAGCAGATAGCTTTTATGGCTAAAGAAGGCAGCGGGCTCATATGCCTCGCCCTTGCGAATGAGCAGATAAAAAAACTGGAGCTCCAGCAGATGGTAGCGGAAAACGAGGATAAAAACCGTACCGCCTTTACCGTGTCCATAGACGCGAGGGACGGTATAAGCACGGGTATTTCGGCAAAAGACAGGGCGCTGACTATACAAAAAGCGGTTGCTCCCGGCGCGAAAGCGGCGGATTTTGTGCGGCCCGGCCATGTGTTTCCGCTGGAGGCAAAGGCCGCGGGGGTTTTGCACAGGGCGGGGCACACTGAGGCGGCAGTGGACCTTGCGAAATTTTCGGGCTGTAAAACCGCGGCCGGGGTTATATGTGAGATTATGAAAGAGGACGGGGAAATGGCAAGGATGGACGACCTTATTGTTTTCGCGGAAAAACACGGGCTTAAGATACTTACAATAGAGGAAATAATAAAGTACAGAAGAAAAAACGAAAATATAGTCGAAAAGGTAATCGAAACAATCCTTCCCACAAAATACGGTGAATTCAGGCTTCATGTATACGCGGACAAAAAAGAAGATGAGGCGCATCTTGCGCTTGCCGCGGGTGATATAAAAAACGGCGAGCCGGTCCTTACACGTGTTCATTCCGAATGCCTGACAGGTGACATCCTGGGCTCGCTCAAGTGCGACTGCGGGGACCAGCTTCACAATGCCATGGAGATGATAAAAAAGGAAGGAAAAGGAGTGCTGCTATATATGAGGCAGGAAGGCAGGGGCATAGGGCTTTTAAACAAATTACGCGCATATAAACTCCAGCATGAAAAAGGCATGGATACAGTCGAGGCAAACGAGGCCCTGGGCTTTAAAGCTGATTTGAGGGATTACGGCGCGGGCGCGCAGATACTTTCGGACCTTGGCGTAAAAAAGATAAAACTTATGACAAATAACCCGAAAAAAGTCGTTGGGCTGTCCGCGTTCGGCCTTGAAATAACAGAAAGAGTCCCGATACAGATATCCCCAAATGAAGTCAACAGAAAGTACCTCGAGACAAAACAGGAAAAACTGGGGCATATATTGCATTTGTGAAAACGCGCGGGAACAAATTATTCCTGTGAGGTGTCTTATTTTTACAGGTAAAATAAAAAAAGAGGGGTGATTATGAAAAGAATTAAAATTTTGATATTTTTTGTGTTGTTTGTTTACACGTCAGCCGGAGCCAATGATTTCGGCTCCATTATTGACAATTATGAAAAAGGGTATTATCTAAGGGCAGCTTATTTACTCGAAAAAATCAGGGACAAGGACGCGAAAATATATTTTTTTCTCGGGCAAACCTATTTTAAATTAAATAAACCCGAAAAAGCGCGTAAGAATTTTTTGGCGGCTTATTATCTTTCCCCGGCTTCAAAATGGGGGAAAGCGGCTTATGAAAATTACAGGTACTTCATAAAAAAAAGCCTGTTCTTCAGCCTTGATTTGAGCATGGCTTATGACAGCAATGTCTCATTTTTGCCGGATATCTGGGGGGAAAAACCGGGAGCTTTTTACGCTGATATTTATTTATCCTCGGAATGGTTTCCCGCGGACTTTGCTTCCATAAAATATTCATATTCCAGGTATCAGTATTTTTCCGGGATAATCAGCAATGACAGCCACTATGTTGCGGTGGGGTTTTATCCCGGGGCGGCCTCAATAAAAGCCCTGTCCCGTTACTCGGCCATGGGGGGTACGCCTTTTTATTTTAGGTATGGTGGTATGTTCAAAACAGATTTTGTAGAAGGCAGGGGCGAAGTAAAAGAGTATATAAACGCGGAGTATAATTACCTCGATGGGTTTGAGGCATCGGTCAAACTAAAAGCGGGCCCTCCCTTTTTGGAAATAAGTTATGAATATACATTTTCCGAAGCGCATGACCGTAAAGATAAATTCACATACCAGAAAGCCACCGGCACAATCTATGGCGGTGAATATGATTTTTCCGAAGTGGAAAGTTCAAAAGAGTATTATCTTTCTTATTCTTACCAGGAACACAGGGCAGCGCTGGAAAACAGGATGATGTTATCCGGAGATGCCGCTATTAATATGGAAGGGTATTATGCCCTTAAGGTTTTCGCGGGTGAGAATAAATGGTTCAGGGACTACTGGCTCGAAGATACTTCAGCGTCCACCTGGTATTACTGGGATGACAGGCAGGGCGCCTGGGCAGAAAGCCCGGAGCCCGCGCCGGGTGAACCACAGTATAAATCAAGGATCGATAATCAGGTTGGAGGAAAACTTTCGCTTGATTTTCTTGCCGAAAAAAACACAAAAATAAGGGTTTTTCTGGAATATACCCTTAACATATCCAATATGAATGACGTAGCGACTTTCAATTATAACTGGTCGAGGTTTCTCGGGGGTTGCGGGGTATCATACAGTTTTTAAGCGGCGGCAAATAACGGCCGCGTTTCTTTCGCTGCTGAATTGCCGGATTGTTTTTCAGGATATTTTAACCGGAAAAAGCGGTATTTTTGACAGGGGAGGGAACATATATTTAAAAACCGGTGTCTAAATATCAAATAAACGCGCGCGGAGGCACAGGGAATGGAAGCAACCGAAACCGAAATAGTCGAAAAAGCCCGGGAGGGGGATGTTTTATGTTTTACGCTTCTTGTTGAAAAATATAAAAATAAAATATACGGCTTAGCGTTTTCGCTTACACGCGACAGTAACGAGGCGGAAGAGGTTTCCCAGAGGGTGTTTATCAAATTGTGGAATAATATTAATAAATTCAGTTTTGAATCGGCTTTTTCGACATGGGTTTACCGTGTCGCTTATAATACCTTCCTTAATTATACCAGGGAAAAGAAAAGATATACGAACAGGATATCCCTGCTTATGGAAAAATTCAGAAAAGAACCTCCCCGGCAGCCATCTTCTTTAACCGCTAATATCGGAATCAAAGAAGCTATAGCTTCGGCTTTGTCGGAGATACCCGGCGAATTTGCCCTTATTGTGATTTATTATGATGTCGAGGAAATGAGTTACGCTGAAATATCCGGGGTAACAGGCCTGCCGGAAGGAACCGTGAAATCCAGGCTTTCGCGCGGCAGAAAGCTTCTCAGGGAAAGGCTCGGGAACATTCACGCGGCGGGCGGGGTCTAAAAAGTGAAAGGAGGAGATGATAAAATGAAATGCGACGAAATAAAAAACATAATTCCAAAGGTTTTTGACAGGGAGGCGCACGCCGATGAAATAAATAAAATAGAAGAACACATAAAAAAATGCCGGGTATGCCGGGAATATTATATGAGAGAGAAAGAAATTGTCGGCGCGCTGCGGAATATGGAACACAGGAAAGCGCCTGATGATTTCACTGAAAATGTCAAAAACAGGATTATTGCGGATAAAAATAAAAGGCACGCGGCTTTTCCAAAGCTTATTTTGTCATTCGCGGCCGGAGCGGCCGCGGTGGTTGTCCTGGCTTTGATTACAGTCCGGAGCGCCGGGCAGCCTGTAACATACATTCCGCCGGGCGCCAATTACAACCCTGTCGGATATCAGGTTGTTTCATCTATTTCCGGAAAAAAAGAAGGTTATATCAGGCTGGGAATCAACAGTCCGGAAGATTTTGATGACGTGTTTATGGAAATACAATTTCCGGAAGGGGTTGCTCTTGTAAACGGACGCAAAAACGCCGGATGGAAGGGTGACTTAAAAAAGGGGAAGAATATTATTTTATTGAGAGTAAAAGGGGGGGAAGAAGGCACGTGGCAGATTAAAGGAAAATTGAGAAAAAACGGAAACGAAAAAGAATTTGATAAATATTTAAAAATTATTTAGGGAAGGAGGTGAATAAAAATGAGAAAAACATTTGTGATTTCGGTAATTGCCGGGCTTTTTATCATGGGCGGTATGTTTAACGCTTTCGCGGCTGAGGAGCTACCGGTCGAGGTGAATATATCCATGCTGGCTGAAGAAATGACCCTCGCGGAGGCGAAAAAAGAGCTAATGGAAGACGCGGCTGAGGCAGGATTGTCAAACAGGGACGGCAAAAAGGCCCTCGAGGTTCTGGAAAAACTCATCGAAAAAGGTATTCCTGTTACAAAAGCCTACGAGGCAGTCGGATTTGCCGTTGAAAACGGTGAAGACGCAGGCAGCCTGACAGATGAGGCAAAAATAAAAGAAATGGCCGCGAAGGCAGCCGGAAAGGAAATCGAAGCGGAAGCGGAAAATAACGGCCTCACAGCCGAGGAAGTTTCCGTTGCGGTTGAGACCCTTGACGGGCTTGTTGAAAAAGGTGTACCTGTAGAAAAAGCCAGGGATGTTGTAAAAGAAGCGATAAGCGAAGATCGTGATCCGGAAAAACTGAAAGAAATGCTGACATCCGAGTATGCCGAGCAGGCTAAAAAGGAGTATGAAAAGGAAAAAGCAGACAGGCAGGCAGCCGGAGAAACGTTCCGTGACAGGGTAAGGAGTTTTATAGGAGGTGTGATTGACGGTGTAGGCGGGTTTTTAAGCCCGTAAACTGTTTGTTGTTCGCGGACCGGGCCGTGATTTACGGCCCGGCCGAATATTTGAAATAATATGAGAGTTTTGGTAAGTCAAAGTAAATCCGACAGGCCTAATAAAAGGGGAATAAAATAAAAAAAATCATCAGGAGGTGCGGCATGTTCAAAACCATAAAGAAATCGCTATTCGGGAATTTGGTTTTTGTTGTTCTTTTCATGGCGGCGTTTTTTGTCTTTTTTACTCCCGCTCAGTGCGGGGCAGACGCCGTGGAAGGAGATGCGCTTCAGGTATTGTCTTATTACTCACAGAACCCGCCCTCTAATTTCGACGCGAATATCACTGCCGCGGGAAGCGAGGATGAATGGCGCGACGCTTACGTGAGGACAATAACACTGGCGGACGGGGCCGGTACGAATAAATCCGCCAATTTGTTTTTCGCGAACGACGGCGATTATCTTTACTTCGCGCTTGGATTCAATTCCACCAGCACCGGGGATGTAAATTACGCCAGAATTTATTTTGACGAAAACAAAAATTATACGCTTGACGGGACAGCTTTGGATCCCGGGGAATATTGCGTGGAAATCGAAACTACAGGCGTGTCCAATTATGTGTGGGATGGAAGTTCATGGGTATCGCAGGCATCTGTGCCTGCCGGCCTCGAGGGGCTGGCAAAAAGGCACGGCACAGGCAGCCCCAATACATGGAATTTTGAG
>CAZHOD010000055.1:0-8637 GCA_964534075.1 uncultured Spirochaetia bacterium | reverse complement strand
GCAGAAACCCGTTATGCAGGCAACCCCCCTGTTTTCCAGCATCCCAATCACTGACGGGTTCGAAACACCTTTCATAACATGCTCGTGCATCCACAACACCTTAACGCCCGCGTCCGCGGCTTCCTTTGCCACTTTTTCCTGCTGTGAAGGCGGCACCACGGCAAAAGCAACGTCCACCCGCGGGGAAACTTCCCCTATTTTCGAGAAACATTTAACCCCTTCTGTTTCAGAGGCATTGGGATTGACAGGCACGGCATCATACCCCCTCTTTTTGAGCTCCTTAAAAAGCGTATTTCCGTATTTCATTTTTTTTCCTGACGCGCCAATCAGAGCCACCCTTTTATTCGCGTAAAAATCATCTATTACCTTTTTCGTAATAACAGCCATGATAAAACCTCCTTTTGGTTTAATATTTTCTATTTCAAAAACAACCTGTACCTGTATTCATCGAATTTTGTGTTAAACCCTTTTGAATATTTTATTATATTCTTTTTAATCTTTACCGCGTCTTTTCCGCGGGCAAAGGCGGGCCTGGAATATTTTATCCTTACCGGGGCTACAAAAGCCTCCCTGACCCTGTTGTTTTTTATCCTACAGGAAAAAACCATCGACTGCGTCTGTTTTTCCCTGTACTGGTCGAATACAAAATTACCCAAAGAATAAAATATATATTTGCCTTTATACTTTTCTATTCCCTGCAAAACATGCGGATGATGCCCCAGCACAAGGCCCGCGCCCGCGTCGATTGCTGCCCTGCCAAGTTTTTTCTGCCTTTTTGTGGGGTAATGTTCGTACTCCTCTCCCCAGTGAAAAGAAACTATTATGAAATCCGCTTTTTGGGCCGCTTTTTTTATCTCCTTTTTTATCTCATAAACCTTTCCGTGCGCCGCCTGGGGAAAAGCTCCGCTTTTCGGAAGTTCCTCGAATTTAAACGGCATATCGACATAAGCGAGAAAAGCTATTTTTTTCCCTTTTATCGTATAATACTTCGCTTCTATGGCATCCTTCCTGTTTTTACCCCCGCCTGAATACCTGATATTATATTTACTCAGTTCTCTTATCGTGTCCGCGATACCTCCCTGTTCACAGTCCATTATATGGTTGTTGGCTATGCTTACAAAATTAAACCCACATTCCGCGAAACCGCCGAAATACCCGGGCTCGCACCTGAACGCGTATGTTTTTGGCCGTTTTTTTCTCAGGGTTACGGCCCCTTCGAGGTTACAAAAGGAAATATCATGCGCCTTTATGAACGGCGAAACTTTTTTAAACGGATAATCGTGCCCGGATTTTTTTATATGGCTTTTAACCCCCCTGTCCATCATAACATCACCGGCAGCGCAGAAACTTATTTCCTCATTACTTTCCACAACTGTGGGCAGGACGATATAACGCGGGGCGCATCCGGCGAATAATAACAGCGCGGTTACAGGCAGGAAAAAAAAACATTTTTTACTGTTTTCCATAGCGCAGGGCATCTGTTATTATCTCGGAATAGGAAGGATGCAGGTGCATGGTGCTTAATATATCCTCAGCCTTCATCCGGTTGTTTACTATAACGGCAAGCTCATTCATAAGCTCGGTTATTTCCTCACCCACAGCAACCGCCCCGGTAATTACCCCGCTTTCCTCGTGAAGCCTTAAAAACCCGCTTTCCTTTCCCTCGACAACCGCTTTACCCACGGCCCTGAAAAAATATTTATAAATTGTTCCGCCTTCTGTTTTCCCTGCGTAACCGACTTTTGGGGATGAATAAGTAAGAAACGGCATGGCCGAATAATCCGGTTTTTTTGTTTTTTCCCCGGCGATATTTTTAACCGCCGCCTCCCCTTCATACATGGCGGTATACGCCAGCATTGGCGTGTTTATGCAGTCGCCCGCGGCGTAAATATTATCGATGTTTGTCCTGTAATTATTATCCGTAATAACAAACCCTTTCTCATCCGCCTTTACCCCCGCGCTCTCAAGCCCCAGCTTTGACACTTCCGGCTGCCTGCCTATGACCTCGAAAACAGCGCCGCATTTTTCCTCTTTTTCTTTTTCCCCGGTTTTAATAACAGCCGCGCCCTCTTTTATATCACTGATAGTACTTTCTGTTATAATCTTTATTTTTTTCTTCTTAAATTCCCTCGTCAGGGCCCTTACGGCCTCTTCATCCACGCCGGGCAGGAGCCCGCCCGTCAGTTCCACGATAACAACCTCGCACCCGAGATTATTAAAAAACGTCGCGAACTCGCAGCCTATAACCCCGCCGCCGGCGAGGATAACTTTTGAGGGCAGCTTTTCGAGCCCGAACACTTTCTCCGAAGGAAGCGCCGAAGGGCTCTTTATTATGTTTTTTGCCGAAGACCCGGCCGCTATCAATATATTTTCCGCGGTGTATGTTTTACCCCCGCACTCCACCGAGTTTTTATCCGCGAATTTCGCCTCTCCTTCTATTATCTCTATTTTTTTGGACCGGAGCCTTTTTTCCAGCCCCTCCCGTATTCCGGCCGCCCTTTTCATGACCTTTTCTTTTATTTCCGAATAATCATTCTCATACCGTGAATAATAAAGGAACCCTTTAAAAGGTACGCACCCCTCGTTAAGGCACACCCCCCCCAGGTTTTTAACGCTTTTTTCCATTAAAACGGTTTTCATCCCCCTTGACGCGGCTTCAAGAGACGCCGAGTAACCCGCAGGCCCTCCGCCTATTATTATAATATCGTAATCCATACTTTTCTCCTTTCAGTTTTTCCGCTATGATATCATATCTTAAATGCAAAAAAAAAGAAATATTTTCATGTTTATCGTTTTATAAGCAGTTATTGCCCTCTGGAAACATACTCTTATTCCCCGTTTACAATAAACAGTTTATCCTTATGCATCTCCCCGGTCTCCTTATTCTCTACTGTCCAGTAATAAATACCGGGCGAGCAGGGGGAGTTATAACGGTTTTTCCCGTCCCATCTTACCCTTATATACCGGGCTTTAATTACTTCCACGACCTCCCCTGATATGGTATAGATCCTAATCAGCGACCCCGGTATTATATTATTGAATTTAAGCTCTCCGTCTATGGCTGTATCCGGGTTAAACGGATTAGGGTATACAAGGGGCAGTCCCGAAGGGTAAAAGCATATACCGGAAAAAACAGGGGGGTGCCTCTGGTCAAGCCACCCTGTACCCGGGGGCACGCCGCCGTAATAAGGGTCTGTGTAATCAACGCCGGCCGAATTCTGTATGGCGCTTCCTTCCTGAAGCTCCTTTATCACCACGGTATATTCTATTATGAATTTTTCACCGGGGTTAAGGACAAAACTGTCATCCGGCTCCCATGTTATATAATTTCCGTCAATCACAGGCGGCACAGTGTAGCTGCTGTCAAGGAATATTACCTCCCCGGGCATTGTGTCCCACACGAACAAATCAGTGACAGGAAGGTTATCGTTGTTTTCTATTGTTATGGAATATGTAACCTTTGCTCCGGGTTTGGGATCATCCCCTTTTGCCCCGAGGGTTATATCTATTTCAACGGGGTGCAAATGTGTCGTGGGTGAAGGTGTAGGTGTAAACGTAAATGTCGGGGTTTCCGTAAACGTGGGTGTACCCGTAAGCGTAATTGTCGGGGACGGCGTAGCCGTAAATATATCCGTGGGCGTAAAACTAAAAGTGTTTGTCAAAGTGCCTGTCGGGGTATAGGTAGGCGTACGGGTCGGCGTAAAGGTTGACGTATTTGTAAATGTATATGTAAAGGTAAATGTAATTGTATCTGTCCCCGTGGGGGTATGTGTTCCGGTAAATGTATATGTCTGCGTCGGTGTGTTTTCCGGAGTAAAGGTATATGTGGGTGTTCCTGTCCGGGTAAAAGTACATGTGGGTGTCGGCGTAAAAGTAAGGGTAAAGCTCGGTGTGGATGTCGGGGTATTAGAGGATATGGTGTCCGTTATTGTGAAAGTAAACGTCGGTGATACGGTATTTGTAAAACTCGGCGTAAATGTTGGGGAGCCCGTAGGGCTGGATGTGGGAGTAAAAGTGTTTGTGCTGCTTAAAGTCGGCGTTCCGGTAAGTGTCCCGGTGGACGTGGCTGTCGGCGTGGCTGTCCCTGTACCCGTAAAAGAAGGCGTCGCCGTGGGTGTATCAGTATAGCTCGGGGTAATTGTGGGTGTGTTGGACGATATTGTGTCGGTTATTGTAAAAGTCGGCGAGGGTGTGCAGGTCCGTGTTGCAGTCAGTGTATATGTAGGGGATGCAGTAGGTGTACATGTATCTGTACGTGTCGGCGTGCCTGTATTTGTAAATGTAAAAGATGGTGTATTGGTGGCAGTATAAGTGGGTGTAGAAGTATTTGTAGCCGTATATGTATACGTAGGAGTATCTGTATTCGTATATGTCGGCGAACGGGAGGGTGTTATTGTATCTGTGTAAGTAGATGTCGGGGTTGCGGTAAGCGTGTTTGTAGGCGAAAAAGTCGGTGTGTCAGAAGGGCTGAATGTTGAAGTAGGCGTTAAGGTGGGTGTGTTTGTCGGCGTATAAGTCGGAGACGGGGTAGTTGTATATGTATATGTCGGCGTATCAGTGGGCGTAAACGAAGGTGTAGCGGTAGAAGTAATTGTCGGGGTAATGGTTGGTGTTATTGTTTCAGTGCTTGTCATTGTAACAGTTGCCGTAAATATTGAAATTTCAATTTCAGCGCTACCCTCCTCGTAATTCATGCTTTCAGGCTGTACCATTGCCGTATTTGTCACAATACCCGGCGAGCCTGATGCATTTACTTCGGCAAGAACCGTAATCAAATATTCATCCTGCCCGTACATGACAGGCAACAGCGTGTTTATATAATTTCCCGCAACATTTAAAGTAAGTCCCGGTGAGTCTATCGATATGATATCAAGTTCCGACGGAATGGTATCCCAGAAAGCAACATTTGTTAAAGGATCGGGTATGTCAGGAGGGTTTCCGAGATTAATCTTCCACTCGCCTCCTGCATATTCCTCGAGCACGATTTGTTCATTGGGCCCCCAAGCTGTCTGGTCAATCCAGGAATAATCATTTGTCTCGTCAAAATTTCTCCAGTCAGCCCAGTGAAGCCTTCCGTTTACCTGCTGGTAATCCCCCGCTGCCGCGGTGCATCCCGGAAATTCTATTATGTATTCACCCTGCCAGCATCCTTCTGCCACGCATTGCGACGATGTGTGTGTTACTGCCGAGGCCGTTGCCGAGCCGCATTGTTTCCAGTCAAAAGACGCGTTAAGCGACGAGAGTGGGAGGTTGTTCCAGTTTAAAAGATTATCGTTGAAATAATATTTTATCCGAAAATTGGACAAATCTATATCCGCGGCTGTATCATTATGTATCCTTATCTGCGGATTTATTGCGTTGCCTACGGCATCGCCGTTTCTCTGATAAGTAATTCTCATACCCGGTGTAATCCCATCCTGATCCAGCGCGGGATTATTATTTTTAAAATTTATCCCGTAAGTTACCGTATCCCCTGTCTGGTTAAGGTAAGGAGCTGCTGTCTTTGTAATTGACATGGGCGGAGCAGGTATTGCAACATACGCAATTGTGGATGAATAAGGCCCGTAACCTGTAGCGGAAACCTCCGCTATATTGGTAACGGAATTGCCGCACTCCCCTGTTATTTCACCTCTCCAGGTAACAGCGGACGTATCATAAGGATTTAGAGAGCCTATGTTCCATGTAATTGTATCCCCTGACTCCGCGCCCCCGTTCTGAGCGTCTATAAAATCGATACACTGCGGGACATCATCGGTTATCATAACATTATCAATTGTGGTCCCGCCGGGAAGCTGGCCCTGTATAATAAACCAGGAACCGTTCATAAAATATTCCACCACTATTTTAGAATTATACTGGTATGAGCTCCACCCTGCGCCCGGATATGAATAATCGTCGGTATTGTCGAAATCATTTGTCCAGGAGCCCTTATTTTTAATATACATCTCGGTTCTCCTGGTTTCATAGGGACCTATTGTTTCATTACCGAACCTTGTAAAATGGACAAGGTTTGTCCCCGGATAGGTGGCCTCATCTATATTCTGCATAACCTGATTTATATTATCCCAATTACTTGCCATTTCAAACCCTTCCTCGTCCCTGACCGTATCATTGAAATAATACCTTATTCTTATATCCTGCAGGTTTATACCGGTGCTGTTGTTATTGATTATCTGGTAATACATATTCTGCTGCTGATGAGTCGCGGAAGGGCTTTGCCCATTGTTCTGGAAAAGCACGGTAATCCCCTGATCCCCGGCAAAAGCACCGCCCGAAGTCAGGTTCTCAACTTCGAGGGAAAATGTGACAGTATCGCCCACAAGCGCTTGTGTGGGTTCCGCGGATTTTTCAAGGTCGACCGGCGCATTTAATATTGTCACATCCCCGGAATCATTATCATCATCTACGCCCGTGGCTTCGGAATGCACCCAGTTTTCCTGAATGGAGCCTATGGGGCATGTTTCCCCCACCTCCAGCACGAGCTCAAAAGTGCCGGTCTCGTCCACAGGCATAAACATCGGACCCCATGTGACCGTATGTTCGACAGGGTCGTATGTCCCCGCCGGGTCGGAAGAAACATACTCAAAACACGCAGGCAGGGAATCGTATATCATCGCAAGGTCAGTAAGGTCGAGCCCCGAAGTGTTAAAATACTCGATGGTATACGTAAGAAGGTCACCCTGTGTTGCCGCGTTTTTGTCAACTGTCTTTTCCATCTCTACCATGCGCGGTATTATTTCGACAAGCGCCGCGGCATAAACAGGGTAATCCATAAAATCCGGAATCCTGGAAAGCACGGTATTGTTATATAAACTCCCTTCCACAGCGGACGTGGAAACAACGGCTGTTACGGTCATGCTTCCGGCGTCACCGGGCAAAGGCGAGCCGATATCCCAGTGAAAATAATTTCCCGACTGGTCTGTCGGGGGAGGCTGTGCGTCTATTATATTAAATTCCGCCGGTATAGTATCCCACACATGCGCCTGCGCGGCCAGGGTGTTCTCCGGGTCTATTGACCAGTCTATCCAATAAGTTATGGTATCCCCGATATGTGTACGCGGGCTGCTCACGGATTTTTGAATATCAATAGGCCTTAATACGGCAAGGTAAGAAAGGGACATGGCTTTTTCAGCCCCCCTCCCGTTTTCAAAAAATAAATATATGGGCTGGTCCGATGTTACATGGTATGTTGTAAAAGGCTGCAGGTCATGCCACGCCATTGCCATATCCTCGGCAGTAGTCGGGTTAAGCCCGTCCACGGGGCCGGCGTCATTCGGTGTAATATTCACGGTCGTGCCCGCGGCAGGTGCCACTATAGAGGCTTCGGGCCCGTCAGTACCGCCCTGAAAATCCCCGGTTGTAAAATAAAAATCCGTATCCAGCGGCCCGCGCGTGTTTATTCCGGGGACATAATCACCGTCACCCCAGTTATGGCTCATAATGGTCGCGCCGCCGCCTACAAGGACCTCTCCTCCGGTGGATATAACCTTGAACAACCCGGTTCCCGCCGGGTTCACTATCGCGTGTTCCCCCGGGTTGAGTATACCGGAATCAACAAGCGTCCAGGTGTTATCCGATGTATTCGCTGCCGGGTAGGGCATAGTATAAACCTCATAATTCGACGCTCCGATGCACCCTGTAACCGTCATTTTTACAGCCGCGTTTCCGTATTTTCCGTAAATTTTCGTGCCTATTTTAGCCCCCGTGTTCCAGCATGCCCCGTGTTCGAACCAATTGTCATTATCGGATTCCTGCGCGTCGCCTTTAAAAGCCATTACATCACCGTTTACAGCCTCCAGCCGAAAATAATTTCCTCCCGGGCCGGGTGGCCGGAAAGTATACGAGCCGTCCGCGGGTACTGTGAAATTATATACCGCGCCTGTATAACCCACACCTGCGGTATGCTCGGTTACAACACAGTCAACCGGGGAGCTGCTTCCGTTAAAAATCTGCAGCACATCGAAATTCGAGCCGCCTACCGGCTGCATATAGGTAAAAAATTTATTTCCGACATACGTGCCGTTCGTGGAAATCAATCCTACTTCATAATCGTATACAAAACCGACATCCTGATTTCCCGATTCCCAGATAAAAGGGCTGGACCCTGTCATCTTAAAATATTTTCTTGGATAGTCAGCACCCATCCTGCTTATCCAGTCTATTGGTTCCCCTTCATAGGAAAAGGTATGGTCCATCGCGGGAATATGGTTGTCTATGGTAACACCGGGTAAATCAGACTCATACATCCTGAAACTGCCTCCCGGCACAAGCCCAAAAATATAAAGCTGCCCTACAGGTGTAGTTCCATCATCTTCCCAGGCAAGATAAATGGCATTGGCGTTGTCGGTGTTAGGGTAAAGGGGTATTGTCAGGAAAAAAGACATAATGAAGGTTAAGGCTATTTTTACGTTAAATCTCAAACCCATAATACCCTTCTTTCCGCTTCGCTTTAAACGTATTAATAATAAATATTTTATTCTCATTCCGTATTTTTAGGTCTTTTGTCCCGCCTTGTGGATTATTATATCACAAAACAAAATCGATGCAAGTATTTGATTTACAGTATTTGATTTAGCAATATTCCTGGAAACCGCAATAGAAAGGAAAAGAACGATTGAAAAAGGCCGCAAATCCTTA
>CAZHOD010000054.1:4109-8686 GCA_964534075.1 uncultured Spirochaetia bacterium | reverse complement strand
AACGTTATTCGTATATTTACTGTTGACAGGAACCTAAATGGCTGTCCCTACAAAAGCAAATAATCAAACGTATTGGTAGGGGCGGACCTGTGTGTCCGCCCGAAAACATTGGCAATGGGACGACACATAGGTCGTCCCCTACAAAAACGAATGATCCGATGTCCTGTAGGGGCGGGTTTATAACCCGCCCAAAACCGGGACGGTTGCAAACCGTCCCCTACAAAAAATTGTTTAGGCGTAATTGTAGGGAACAGGCATGCCTGTTCCCTGCGGCCCGATAACGAAGGGAGCCCACATGTGGCTCCCCTACAAAAACGAATAATGCGACGTATTGTAGGGGCGGACCTGTGTGTCCTCCCAAAACCGGGACAATTACAAACCGTCCCGTACAAAAAACGAATAATCCGACCGGCTTTTTGACAATATCCGCGCGGCCGGGATATTATTGACTTTTATAATTTCGGTTGATATAATATAAAAGTTAAATAAACGGGGGAAATAAGCCCGTTTTACCCCTTTGTCAGCATAAGGGGAAGCAAAGGAGGAAAAAGTGGCTGCGAAAAAAAAGAAAAAAAAGAAGGAAAAGGGACTGGGCCTGTCACTGATAAGAATAGGGGTATTTGTCCTTGTTGGGTTTATACTCGGAGGTACATTGGCTTATTTTTATTACGGTAATTTATTTAAGGTTTTTGTAACCACGCAGAGGGATTATATAACACAGGACTGGTCAAAAGTGGAGTATTACGCGAACCGGGCTTCTGACCAGGTTATAGAGCTGAAAAAAATGCTGGAAAAAGACAACGTAAAATACAAAGAGGCCCCTTTAAACGGCGTGACAGATATAAGGAGCCGTTTAATCGGCGCGGACAGCGTGGAGGAAAAGGCCGGGCTTCTGGAAGGGCTTGAAAAATCGCTCAATGAAGTAATGGAGTTTTATAACGAAAGGATGGATTTGAGGAACAAAAGGTTCGGTTACATAGAATGGGGCATGATAACCTCGCAGTATATACAGGAATACAATGACTACAAGGCAAGGTACATAGAATCGGCCCTGGAATTCAACGACAGGATAAGAAGGTTCCCTTTTAAGGGAACGGCGAAAAAAGAAGAAATAAAACCCTTCCCGGTATCTGAGGGAGGGGGCATAAAGCGCGTTAAAGCAAACACCGAGGAATACAGCAAAGATAAAATATACAGGATGGATAAACTGGAGGACAGCAGCAGCGCGGGCAGCTACTGAAATCCCGCGCAGCGGGGTTTCAGAGGAAAGTCCGGACTCCATGAAGCACGGCGCCCGGTGAAAACCGGGGAGCGCGTTTTTAATGGCGCGCGACGGACAGTGCCGCAGAAAATAAACCGCTTCGTGATGGCGTGAAACGTCATTTTACGGAGTAAGGGTGAAAAGGTGAGGTAAGAGCTCACCGCGCGGGCCGAAAGGCGCGCGGCATGGTAAACCCCGCCGGGAGCAAGGCCAAATAGCGGGCAAACCCCTTACTGCCTGCAGGGCTTTACGGGGGGAAGAAGCTTCACTTCCTTTGTCCCGGGTAGGCTGCTTAGAGTAATTGCTGCCGTCCCGTAAATCCCGTAAAGAAACTTCGTTTCTACGGGACACGGGATACAGAATCCGGCTTACAGCGCCTGCTGTCCCCTTAAATAAAATCCAAAATCCTTGAATTATTCCTTTTATTCGGAGAGTAAAGTGTATAATCTTACTGACCTGCATTTGCATTCGGAATATTCATGGGACGCGCAGCAGAAAATACCAGCCATTGTAAAAAAGGCGAAAGAAAAAGGCATATTTTACGCGGGTATCACAGATCATGTGGATTTTATCGGTAAAGCCCCCAAGGGCGCGGATAATTTTGATTATAAGGGACGCAAAGAAGAAATAATCCGCCTGCGAAAGGAATTTCCCGGCCTGCTTATGGGGGCGGAAATAGGCGAGCCCCATATATACCGCGGAGAATACGGCGAGTTTTTAAAAGAAAAAAATTTTGATTACCTGGTCGGAGCCGTGCATTTTAGAGGTAACGAAACTCCGGTTTATGACCGCTATTTTTATTCCCGCTCTTCGATGGATGACGCGTACAGGGAATATTTTGCCGAGGTAAGAAAACTTGTGGAATACGGAAAATTTGATATCCTAGCCCACCTCGACCTTGTGCACCGGAGGGGGGCGAATTTCAATAAAGATTACAGTTATGAAAAATTCAGCGCAGAGATAAAACCAATACTTAAAACAATGGTGGAAAAAAACATTGGCCTGGAAATCAATACTTCCGGGCTGAGGCGCGACGCGAAGGACACGCTTCCTTCGATGGACGCGGTGAAGGCCTACGTAGAAGCGGGAGGCGATATAATTACCGTGGGCTCCGACGCCCATAAAATCAGCGACACGTTTTTAGGTATCGAAAAGGCGTACGGGTCGCTCGACGCCGCGGGAGTGGAGGAAATTACGGTTTTTAAAAACAGGAAGCCCGAAAAAATAAAGCTGAAAAAATAACGGAGGTAACATTGAGAAAAAAAAGGAAAGCAAAGAAAAAGGAGAAAAGCGGGCTCAAACTCGTTATTTTCGATTTTGACGGTACGCTTGTGGATTCCGTGCCGTCCATACAGAAAACAGCGAACCAGATAGCCGAATTCTATGGTTTTAAAAAAATATCGCGGAAGAAAGTCGAGTTATCGGTGGGTGCAGGGCTCAATAAGTTTATAGAATGGGTTTTTGGCGCTGAAATGAAAAAGCGTAAAATAAAACTTATCGAAATCCGGGAGATGTATGTAAAATTGTACAAAAAAAACCATAATTACAAAATGAAAACTTTTAAAGGAGTGAAACCCGCCCTCAGATACCTTGATAAAGAAGGCGTAAAAATGGCTATAATTTCAAATAAACTGGGAAAGTTTATAAAAAGTTCCGGCAAGTCGACGGGGATAATGAAATATTTCCGGAAAATTATCGGAAGAGGCGAGCTGATAAAGGACAAGCCGCACCCTTACCCGATAAAATATATTATGAAAAAAGCCGGCGTAAATAAAAAGCAAACGCTTTTTGTGGGAGACAGCCACTATGACGTGGAATGCGCCAAAAGGGCAAAAGTGAAATGCCTGTATCTTACCTGCGGGTACGGGGATAAGAAAAGGGCCGGGGCAATGAAACCCGAGTACGTATCATCCGGCCTTCTTAAAGTAAAGGAAATAAAGGAAAAATGGTAATATTAAACGCCATACTGCCGGTTTTTGTAATAATAGGCATAGGTTTCGGGCTTAAAAAGAAGAATATCATAAGCGGGGATACTGATTCTTTTTTAAACCGGTTCGCCTATTACCTTATACTGCCATGCATGATATTTTCCAGTATATATAAGCTGCCTTTTGAGGATGTATTCAATATCAGGGCCGTCGCCGGGCTTTATATCGTGGGCTTTTTGGGGTTTGTGATATCAGTGTTGTCCTCGGGCTTTTTGAAAAACAGGAAAAAAGGGGCGTTTGTGACGGCTTCCTTCAGGTCAAATATAGCTTATATAGGTTTTCCCATTGCTTTTAACCTTTACGGTGATGCCGGGCTGGCCAAACTGAGTGTATTAACCGGTTTTATAGCGCCGTGGATAATAGGCCTCTCGGTTCTTTACCTTAATTATCTCGATAAAAAAGACGGCAAAAAAGGGAATCCGTTCCTTATAATATTCAGGGACCCGCTTATAGTTACCTGTATAGTGGCGCTTATTTTTTCGTATTTCAAAATCTGGATGCCGGAGTTTATTTTTAAGACAATCGATTTGCTTGCGCGTATGGGGGCGCCCTTGATGCTTCTTGCCGTGGGAAGCGGGCTAAAACTGGAGTCGATAAAAGCGGACAGGCTGGCTCTTTCCGTGTCGGTTTTTATAAAACTTGCCCTTATACCGGCGCTCAGTTTTTTGGCGTTCACTTTTTTCATAAAAATAAGCAATCCCATGGATTTCAATCTCGCTGTTTTGGCGTTTGCTTTCCCGACCGCGCTTTCCAGCTATGTGCTGGTCAAAAAGTTTCACAGCGACGGGGAGCTGTGCGCCGCTACCATAGCGGTTACCACTGTGGCCGCGCTTTTCACCATATCCGCGTGGGCGTTTTTTCTGGCAGGATAAACACCCCTTTCTCTGCTTGTTATTGCAGAGACCGGGTTCCACCCCCGCCCCCTGTTTGCCGCTCCGCAACGTAATAGGCCGCGGCTCCTGCAAAGACAAAACGTATTTGTAACCGCAGCCTTTATGGCTGCGTGGTTTTAAAATGCAGGGGCGGACCCGTGTGTCCGCTCGATAACGGAAAAGAGCCCATCAAGGGAGAGGATGTCGTTTTTTCATCAGTTTTTGTTAACCTCCACCTCTACGGGGGAGGATAGAGTATGTTACAAGCGGTTTTTTGCTTTTTTTGCCCCCTTTCCTGAAAGGGGGATTAAGGGGGATTTCTGGAGGGGGTTAAGCAGCATCCGAACACTCCGGAATATAATTTTACGTTTGAACAGGAAATGTGGGTAACAGACAGTTTTAACAAAGGGGGGTACAGGGGGTTTTGAAACCTCCCCCTTTAATATAAAGAAATGT
>CAZHOD010000054.1:0-4009 GCA_964534075.1 uncultured Spirochaetia bacterium | reverse complement strand
TGGCTTTGGTTGTAGTAAAGCCTTACATTTCTTATCCTCTGTGAGGAAAGGGGGACTAAGGGGGTTTTGAAACTTCCCCCTTTAATATAAAGAAATGTTGGCTTTGGTTGTAGTAAAGCCTTACATTTCTTATCCTCTGTGAGGAAAGGGGGATACAGGGGGTTTTTTGTTAAAGCCTTACATTTCTTATCCTCTGTGAGGAAAGGGGGACTGAGGGGGTTTTGAAACTTCCCCCTTTAACAAAGGGGGACTGAGGGGGATTTCTTTCTCATAACAAGACATACAAAACGGGATATGTTTTAAAATCAATCGTTGTAGAAATTTTGTATTTGTATTATAATACTCACATAATAATACAAAACAGGGGAGGTTATATGGCAGCGAAGAAGAAATCAGGAAGAAAAGGGAAATTGGTCTGCGAACATCTTGAAGGCGTAAACAGCAAAGCCATTGAAACATATCAGTCAATTATCAGGGATTTTATCCGCGGGAAAAACGGTATTTATTCTTTATATAAAAGAGGGAAACTTGTTTATGTCGGACTTGCCACTGACCTATCCAGAAGACTCAACTACCACTTAAGAGACAGGCATAAAGGCGAATGGGACAGTTTTAGTGTTTATCTCACCAAAAACGACAGGCATTTGAAGGAAATGGAAGCTCTTGTAATGCGTGTTGCATATCCGGCAAATAACAGGCAAAAGGGCAGATTTGCTGATTCATATAATCTTAAGAGGGACTTTCAGAAAGCAATAAAATCATATTTTGAAACTGAACAGCAGAGCTTTTTTATAGAACCCAGGAAAAACAGGGTCAAAAAGGTAAAGAAAAAGAAATCTCGCAGGCCTGTTAAGAATGCCGAATCCGGTAAACAGCCCACATTGGCACCTTATACAAAAAACGCGTTTGAATTAAGAATGACTTTCAAAGGCAGAAAATACAGAGCAAGGGTAAATAAGGACGGCAGTATAACCTTAAACGGTAAAAGATTTAATTCACCGTCTCTTGCAGCGGTCAGTGCTACAGATAAAAGTGCAAATGGATGGTATTGCTGGAAGTATAAGAACCGTAAAGGGGATTGGGTCAGGTTAAGGGAACTGAGAAAATAATATAGTTTTTTTAATAAAAAGTATTGAAGAAGTAAAACATTTGGTTGTTGCGACTTATAAGGATATCGGAGGATAAAATGGACGGGAAATCAAAAGATATAAAAAAAGAACAAATTGAGAAGATAAAGCAACTTTTCCCTGAAGCGGTTTCAGATGAAATTGCCGATATTGCAATGTGTTGGCGGATAATATGGATATAGATTTGCTTGAACAAAGCGCCTCAAAGTATAATGTCTGATGGCCCGAAATGCCCCATTTGTGGTTCAGATATGGTAGAAAGAAACGGAAGATACGGAAAGTTTTTGGGATGTTCTGAATTTCCGGAATGTGATGGCACAAGAAGTTTAAATGAATGGACGGAAAATAACAATGAAAAAACATTACAAGAGAATATGCAAATTATTGATACAGACGACTGGCTGGAGAACATAGTGTATGGGGCAGCAGTTTCGATATATGGAGATTCCAGTGTGGGGAAAGCGGTGTCAAATGCCAAATATTACGAAAATACGGATTTCCCGGACGAACTACTTGAGCTATCTGTAAATGTCTTTAAAAAAAGGTATGGGGAAAGAAAATTCGATTTATTAGTATACGTGCCTCCCACAAGATCAGGGAAAAAGGTAAAACGCTTTGCGGAGAAATTGGGCGCTAAATTAGGCATAAAAATCTCACATGATTCATACAAAACCAGGGAAATAAAACTTCAGAAATCCTTTGACACAATAGAGAAAAAAAGACACAATGTAAAAGGAGCTTTTGCGTACCGAAATATGGGCGATATCAAGGGCAAAACAATACTTGTTTTTGATGATGTTGTGGGAAGCGGATCAACATTAAAGGAAATATGCGAGTACCTTATAAAAAACGGGGCGAAATGTGTATCCCCGTTCGTAATTGCAAAAACTTGTAGGGGTATGTGAATGAGTTTAAGTATTGATCAAAAGGCTTGTTGGATAGCGATATCCTGCCTAAAAAAATGGAAAAAAGAGAAGTTGAATAAAATATTAAAGAGTACAGATTCCATAACTGATTTGTTTGAACCAAATAAATTATTAAAAAAATATGTAACTACTGGCCAGGAAGATGAAGGATTGGATGTTATATATTCAAATATGTCAAATTATAAAAAAATTTCCAAAAGAATTGAAGAAAATAATGTAATGGTCGTTCCAATAACATCGAATGATTACCCTCAAATTTTAAAAAAAAATCTACAGCCCAAATACCTGCCTCCTGTAATATTCATAAAAGGCAATATGCAAATATTCAAGAAAAGATCTATCGCGATAGTAGGATCAAGAAATGCATCTCATAAAGCCCTTGAATTTACCGATAATATCGCGAAACTTGCTTCTGCCGGCAATAAAGCTGTGGTAAGCGGATTTGCAAAAGGTGTAGATCGAAAAGCTCTCGATTCAGCAATAAAATCTAAAGGTCAGAGTGTAATTGTGCTTCCACAGGGTATTTTAACATATAGAAATAAAAATTATATGAATAACATAAAGGAAGGAAATGTTGCTTTGTTGAGTGCCTATCATCCGGACGCAACTTGGTCTGTGAAGCTTGCTATGGCAAGAAATTCCATGATATATGGACTTGCAGAAGAAATATTTGTTGGTGAATCAGGCGAAAGTGGAGGCACGTGGCATGGGGTTATGGACGGATTAAGAAAAGGCAGAAAGATATTTGTCAGAAAGCCCGATTACAATGAAAAGAATGCTAATGATGAACTGATAAGAAAAGGGGCTGTGCCTGTGGATTTTAATGGAAAAATTATTTACGATAGTAGGGAAAAAGAAGTAGTGGAGACACTCCGTGAGGATGATAATAATTTAAAACAGAGTAAATTATTTTAAGTGGATAACGTCAAGAATTTTCCGCACATTTAATGAGGCCTCCAAAGTCATTACGCACACTTAATTTTTAATCCACCTCCATCCACATCCGCCACCCCCTGCAAATTATAACCGCAAACCTGGTGACAGGTACCAGAATTGCGCCTATAATTTCCCCCGCCTATATTCATCACCCATCCACCGTCCGCACGCCGCCTGCCGGTTATCACCGCAAATCTGGTGACAGGTACCAGAATTGCGCTTATAACCATCACCCATTTCACACCATCCACCACGCACCCCCCGCCGGCTATCACCACATAAATGGGGTCAGTCCCCATTTATGCGTTTACAACTACACTTCCCCACGGCTGCCATACATTAGGATCGGAGGCCGCTCGGAGGCTCAGAGGCTTGGATGCTCGGAGGGCAAATTCTCGTGGCTTATGCCTGGATTTTCAGCCTTTTTTGGTGTTCCTAATTTATGTGGGTAAGTGGTCCTTTTGGACCGGAATAGGTGGTCCTTATGAAACGAAATGAGTGGTCCTCATGCTCCGAAATACCCGGTCCTTTTACTCCGAATTTTCCATATGGCTGAGTATATGGATGATTATTATTTAAAAAGGATGGATAAAGGATTCTATACCGGCTCTTGACGGAAAAGAGCCTTTAGACGCAGTAAAGACGCCGGACGGAAGGAAAAAAGTAATTGAACTGATAGATTATATGGAAAATATAGAAAAGAAAAAAACAGGCAAGACATTTGATTTTAATAAGCTGAGGAAGAAGCTGAAGTTGATTTAAAATATATAATTGCATATAATATTGGCTGCCAAATTTACAACTTGTAAATTGTACTTGACAATACAACTCGCAAGTTGTATAATTGTATTGAGGGAATAGTTATTTGACAGCAATTAGATATGTAAGGCCCTTCTTTGTAAAGGAGAGTATATGAGAAAATATCAGATTGGTTACTATCAAAAACCAAGCGGAGAAATGCCGGTTAAAACATACATTAAGGATAAGAGCCCGGAGGATCAGGGTAAGATTAAGCGAAAG
>CAZHOD010000053.1:3340-8765 GCA_964534075.1 uncultured Spirochaetia bacterium | reverse complement strand
GCCATCAACCTTCGCTAAAGCTTCCACCTCCGCCTTTCAGGCTATGGCGGACAAGCCGGCTGACAGGAAGCTTCCGCCTTCGTTAAAACTACTGCGGACAGGTCGGCTGACAAGTAAAGGCTGCGGTTACAAAAGCCATAATACCCCTACCGTAACTGAGGTATTACATTTGTAACATTTTTATCCTTGCAATTTATCCTTTTTAGTTATATAACTATATCATATTAACCCGACCCGAGGATAACTTATGAAACTTGATAAAAAATCCATAATAGGACTGGCAGGCTCGGCTTTTGTAATACTCGCTTTTATCGGCGTGCTTATCGCCATAGGAGGGCTGGAAAAAACAGAGCTTATTTTCTGGCTCCTTTTCATTGTACTTACAGTAGCCGAGCTTATCGTGGTTTTTGTGTTTAAACTCAGCAAACAGCATGTTGTAAGGGACTGGGTGGAGCCCGCGTTCGAGGCCATACTTATCGCCATAGTCATAAGGGCGCTTGTTATACAGGCGTTCAGGATACCCACATCTTCCATGGAGGACACCCTTCTTATAGGCGACCATATAATAGCCAATAAATTTGTATACGGCACTTATGTGCCCTGGAGCGACGATAAAATTCTGAAGCTTACAAAGCCCAAACGGGGCGACGTCATTATATTCAGGTTTCCGGGGGACCCCAGGCTTATGTTTATAAAAAGGTGCATAGGCCTGCCCGGGGATAAAATCGAAATAATAAATAAAAAGGTATTTATAAACGACAAACCGCTTAATGAACCTTATGTATATCACAAGGATCTGAGGATTTTGCCGAAACGTTACGGCAGGGACAATTACGGGCCTGTTGCGGTGCCTGAGGAAAATTATTTTGTAATGGGGGATAACCGGGATTATTCGCATGACTCTCGTTTCTGGGGGTTTTTGCCCTATAATTTTCTCAGGGGCAAGGCGTGGGTTGTTTACTGGTCGCCTTCGCGGTGGAGGTTTATCAAACACCATAGGTATGACAGGGATTTTAACCCCGGGAAAAACGAGCCGGAAAAAACACCCGTTCCCGCGGGAGCGTAAACAAAGTTTTAATGGGAATAGAAATGGAAGCGGAAGAAAAAAACAACGGTTTATACATACACATACCTTTTTGCCTTCAAAAATGCCCTTACTGCGATTTTGTGTCGTTTGATAACAGGATATTTTACGCGGACGATTACATAGGCGCGCTGGCAGGGGAACTTAATTATTATACCTCGAATTTTGACATAAAGTTTAATACCCTTTTTATAGGAGGGGGCACGCCGACGTGCCTTACTGAAAAACAGCTCGATTACCTTTTTTCCGCGGTTTACCGGGCCGCGCCAAAAAAACATTTCAGGGAAATTACAATAGAGGCGAATCCCGAGACAGTAACAGAAAAAAAAGCCCGGGTCCTCGCCGCAAACGTAAACAGGGTTAGCCTTGGCGCGCAGAGTTTTGATGATAACCGTTTAAAAACACTCGGCAGGGCGCACAACGCGGCAAAGACAAAAAGCGCGGTTTCAATATTTAAAAACCATGGTATTGAAAATATAAATCTCGACCTTATGTCCGGCATTCCCGGCCAGAAAACAGAAGGTGTAATCAGAGATATAGAAACAGCCGCGGCTCTTTCACCTTCGCATATTTCTTTTTACATGCTTACCCTCGATAAGAAAAGCAGTTACGCGGAATCCGTAACAATGCCGGAGGAAAATATACAGGCTGATATGTATTTGAAAGGGGTGAAAAAACTGGAGTCAGAGGGATTTTTTCAATATGAAATAAGCAATTTCGCCAAATCCGGGAAAAAATGCTCGCATAACCTGAATTACTGGGATGGAGGGGGATTCGCGGGGCTGGGTGTCTCGGCGTTTTCGTATTTTAACGGGGAGCGCTATTCAAATACGTGTTCAATAGAAGAATATATAAAGCGTTTAAAAAAGGGGGGCGGCCCCGCCGAGATAAGGGAAAAAATAACCAAAGAAAAAGTTTTGAAGGAATACATAATGCTTTCGCTCAGAAAAACACAGGGGGTCAATCTTTATGAGTTCAAAGAGAAATTTGGTTTTGATTTTACCGCGAAATATAGTAAGATTATAGAAACCGCAAAAGGCCGCGGCCTGGTGAAAACAGAGAAAAACAGGGTGTGCCTTACGCGTAAAGGAATGCTTTTTTCAAACAGCGTTATCAGGGAATTTTTTTGAAAAATTTAAAACTTAAAATGAAAACTGAAAATTAAATATTGCGAGGCATTAACCGGAGGAAAATCATGGATTTGGAAAAATACGTAACTGAAAAGACAAAAAGGGCAAAGGAGGCGTCTTACTCCCTGTTAGGCGCGAAGGCCGCGGAAAAAGACAAAGCGCTTTCCTTTATAGCCGAAGAAATCGAAAAAAACAGGGGTTTAATAAAAAAAGAGAACGCTAAGGACCTTGAAACGGCAAAACAAAAAAAAAGAAAGGACGCTTTTATAGACAGGCTCACCCTGACCGATAAAAGAATAGATACAATGATAAAAAATTGTACGGATGTTAAGGGGCTTAAGGACCCTGTTGGCGAGGTTACGCGGGAGTGGGCAAGGCCCAACGGGCTTAAGATAACAAAAAGAAGGATGCCCCTCGGAGTTGTGGGCATGATATTCGAGGCAAGGCCAAATGTATGCGTGGAAGCCGCCACTCTTACATTAAAATCCGGAAACGCTGTTATACTCAGGGGAGGTTCGGACGCTATAAATTCCAATATATGCCTTGGGAACATAATAAGAAAAGGAATTAAAAGGGCAGGGCTGCCTGAATCCTCAGTCGAGGTTATAGAGGAAACAGACAGGGAAACAATACTGCACCTTGTAAAGGCGAAGGATTCGGTGGATGTTATAATACCCCGCGGCGGAACAGAACTTATCAGGTTTATAGAGGAAAATTCTGTTATTCCCGTTATACGGCATGACATGGGAATATGCCATGTTTATGTGGATAAGGAAGCTGAGATTAAAATGGCAACCGGCATCGCGTTTAACGCCAAGGTACAAAGGCCCGGGGTCTGCAATGCCATTGAAACACTGCTTGTACATAAGGATATTGCGGGAGAATTTATGCCTGAAATGGCGGAAAAGTTCGCGCGGGCAGGGGTTGAAATGCGGGTTGATAAGGATATAAAGGAAATAATCAAAAATGTAAAGGGAAACATAGTAGACGCGGATGAAGAAGATTTCAAAAAAGAACACCTGGCGCTTATAATTTCCGTAAAAGAAGTGGGCTCGCTCGCGGAGGCGGTAGGGCATATAAATAAATACGGGTCGCGCCACACGGATTCCATAGTCACCGAAAATATGGAAACCGCGGAAAAGTTCCTGACGCTTGTGGATTCAGCGGATTGTTTTCATAACTGTTCCACAAGGTTTTCAGACGGGAATGAGTACGGCCTGGGAGCGGAGATGGGCATTTCCAACCAGAAACTGCACGTAAGGGGGCCCATGGCGCTGGAAGGATTAACCTCGGAAAAATTCGTTGTGTACGGCACGGGGCAAATACGTGAATAAAGCCAAACGTGCGGCGATTTTCGGGGGCACATTCAACCCGCCGCATATAGGCCACCTTTTGATAGGCATAAGGGCAAAACACGTTTTTAACCTCGATAAGGTAATATACGTGCCCTCGCGCGTGCCGCCGCATAAAAAAGGGGCGGATATAGCGGGCGCGAAACACAGAATGGAAATGGTAAAATTGCTTATCAGGGGGCACAATGATTTTTTTATGTCGGATGTCGAGATAAAAAGAGGGTCAATTTCATATTCGATAGATACGGTCAAATTTTTTCTTAATGAATTTCCGGGCAAAAAATTTTATTTTATAACAGGGTCGGACGCGTTTTATCATATAGACACGTGGAAAGATTATAAGAAGCTTATTTCGCTGATAGATTTTATTGTATACGAAAGAAAAGGTTTTCCAAAAAATAAGGTGTTATCAAAATATTCAGGCCTTAAAAACATAAACTGGCTGGCAGGGGATATAATACCCGTATCAGCGTCGGAAATAAGGCAGAGGGCGGGAAACGGCGAAGTTTGCGCCGAAGAAACGGGTTCGGATGTATGGGAATATATTGAAAAAAACAACCTTTATAAGGGATGAATAAAATGCATAATGCGGGACGCGGGATGAAAAATAAAAATAAACGCCAAGGGCCAAACATTAAATTTCAAATTATTTTCCTGGCCGTATTTATTTTCATGTCCGCGGATTCAGTTTCCGGTGATACTGTATTTAACCGGGTTTTTTTTAAGGATTTTACGGACATAGGAGAGGCCGTTGCCGGGAACCCGGCCGGGGCCTTAATGTATACTTCGGCTTTTGCGGCGGTACTTATACCCGTAATCAACAATGACAAATGGCTGCTTGAGGAGTTCCGGTCAAACTCAAATGATTTTAACGACGCGGTATTTGAATATTCGAATTACGGTGGTGACGGAATTTACGTGCTCGCGGGGGCGTCTTTGTTGTTTCTGGGAGGGGAAAAGGAAAAAAAGACGGCGGAGAGGGTTATCGAGGCGGTGGTTGTGGCAGGGGCTATTAATTATTTTTTAAAATTGTCAACAGGAAGGGAAAGGCCGTATTCATCGGATTCCCCGTATTCGTTTAAGCCGTATTCCTTTAATACCTCCATGCCTTCGGGGCACGCGTGTACGGCGTTCGCCTGGGCGGTTGTAATAGGCGATAATTATGATATAGGTTATATAACATACCCCGCGGCTGTTTTAACGGCCATGGCCAGGGTATACAGAAATAAACACTGGCCCTCCGACGTAATAGCCGGCGCTCTTATAGGGACAGTAATGGCTAAGATAATAAATGCCAGGGGCCTTTTCGGGGAAAATGTACGGCCGGAAATCAGCCTTAAAAGGGAAACACCCCGGGTGGGGATAAACATATGCATGTAAGAACGAGGATAGAAATTTTCGTTAAAGCACTTGCGGTAATTTTTTTCGCGCTGTTTTTCACGCCGTCCGCGCCGGCTAAGGACAAGCCAAAAACTATAGAAAATAAACCAACTACACTTACCTATCCCAGTTTCTGGCACACGCCCTTTGGCATACACAGGGGGACGCCTTTCTGGCTGAAGGTTTTTCTGGGCAACAGGACCTATTTCAACAGCCCGCAGGACCTTGCCGCCACCAAACTGCTTGTGGATTACGGCAAAATAAGGAAAGGGAAAGATGACTGGCAGCTTACGGTTTACGGTGTCAATTCCGGAAACAGCGAGGTTATTTACAACCCTTCCATGTATTCTTTGGGGATTTTCGGAAAAAAGGGGGGCGGGGAAAAGGAGCTTAACAGGCCGGTGGGGATAGCGTGCAATGAGCACGGTGACATATACATAGCTGATACGGGAAATCACAGGTTATCCCGGTGGTTCAAT
>CAZHOD010000053.1:0-3330 GCA_964534075.1 uncultured Spirochaetia bacterium | reverse complement strand
CCCTGCTGCCGATCGGCGGACAGCTCCGCGAAGGCGCTGCGCGCCCCAAATTCATAAAAAATCTGGGGAAGTTCGGCACCGGGCCGGGGGAGTTCCGTTCGCCCAAGTATTTAGCCCTTGACCAGGCGGGCAGGGTTTATGTTTCGGATACCGGTAACCACAGGGTGCAGGTTTTTTCCAAGTCAGGGGGGTTCCTTTATGAGATAGGAAAAAGCGAGGGTATTCTGAACCCGCAGGGCATTACTGTATGCGACAGCAGGGAGAGATACAACGGGTACAGGGAGGATTATATTTACCTTATAGACGGGAATTTCAACCGCCTTAAAAAAATGGATTTTTCCGGATCGCTTTTCAGGACAGTCAGGGTGGACAGGGCAGTAGGCAAAAAGGTTTTTTTGACCACGCTCGAGCAGGATTATTACGGGAATGTTTATGTCGTGGACAACAAAAATTCGCAGATACATAAGTTTTCCCCTGATTTGTTTTATATTGTGTCTTACGGCTCCCCGGGAGACGATGATTATCAGTTTGACAGCCCGACGGGTATAGCTATTTACAAGCATTTTGGCCAGGTGCTTGTCTCGGACAGGGAGTCAGCTCAGTATTTCTGGATAGGGGCGGATGTAAAGGATTTTTCCGCGAAGCAGTCCGGGGAAAAAAAGTTGAGGTTTGATTTTTTTGTGACGGAACTGGCGTATGTTACCATACAGATAGAGACGCAAAAACAGACTCTGGATGTGTGCAGGAAACTGCGGCTGGATACAGGGGAGAACACTATTACATGGGATATCCCCGCGGGGTATATAGGAACATACCTTATGCCGGGCGAGTCTTATGAGGCAATTATAACGGTTTCATCCACGTATTCATCCCACCCTCATATAAAGAAAAGGAAAAAAACATACCTTAATATGGATTACAGGGAAGTTCATATTAAGAAAAATTAAACAGAGATAAATAATTTATATTTTTCGAAACAGAACCTTTTTTATCTAAGTACGGATATGATATTGAGAATCGGCTGAAGGTGAGGCGAAATTTATTGACAGATGAATTCGATGTATATTATTATGATGGCAGGGATATGGTGATGGAAAAGAAGGGGTATACACAGGAGACAAACGCAATATACCTGAGGGGGCCCGGAGGCGTGCTGTTGAAGGAGATAAGGACACAGGATAACGGGACACATACATTTACCACAAAATACTACTATCATCCGGATCGTATCGGGTCTGTTTTATTTGTTACAGACACAAAGGGGATGGTATTGGAAAACGAAGGTGTCAGTGAGTTTGGCAGCAAGGCTGAGGGTATAGCGAAGCACGGGTTGACGAGTAATATGTATGACAAAGAAACAGGGTTGTATTATTTCCATGCAAGGTGGTATGACGCTTCTATAGGGCGGTTCATTGAAATGGATCCTGTGCCGGCGGAAATAACAATGCTTAATATGTACGACTACTGCAACAACAACCCTGTGTCTAATACGGACAGGTATGGGGAATTATTTGAGGATGTGTTTGGTGTGACGCTGAAAGAGTTCTGGGAATACGGGGTAAAAGGAGAGGAGCCGGATGCTGGGGACACAGGCCCTGAAGAAAGCTCAAAAAGTGTAGAGTATGATTATAGTAGTGGGGGTAAGGGGAGTGGGAAGGGGCAGGACAGAAAAAGAGAGAATAAATACATTAGCGAAGAAACAAAAAAAGAATCTCTGTTATTTGAGAAAGTTGAATTAAAAAGAAAAATTGATATAGGAAAATTGACAACGGGTTACATTACAGGGGGAGTAGGAGCAGCATTAGTAACTGGTGGAGTTAGTTTAATTGTATTTGGGTTATCCGAAGGGCCTTTGGGTGCACATACATTAGCGGCAGGTGGTTGGTGGATGCTGGCGGGAGGAATAATGATAGGGGCTGGTATTGATATATCAAGAGGAGCAGTAACTGTGGAAGTGATAAACGATGATGCAAAGTAAACAATTAGTTCTGACAGTTTTTGTTGGATTATTAATGATTTCACAAATAATACTGTATAAATTTTTAAACAACTTAATCTATATAAAATATGCGATATATTTATTTTATCCAGCTGTGTTATTGATTTTGCTTGAGTTTCAAAAAAAGAATAGAAAACGTTATTTTTTATCTGCATTAATATATTTGTTATTATATTTAAAATATTTTTACGTTAATGAATATATTTTTATTATATCCGTATGTTTAATCGTAATATATTTCTATTTATCGGATAAAAGTATTTTTATAGGTAATGAGGCCGAAAAATTCAAATTGTTTTATGACAAGAGATTTGTCATTATACTTCTTGTCGTGTTATTTGTTGGATTTGTAAGTGACAATAATTTCAGACACACTTCACAGTTTTTTCTCTTTATAATGTTTTTGACATATCTGGGCTTGTTGCTTATTAACTTATCAGATTTTAATTCCTTCATTAATAAAATAAAATTTGAAACACTTGGTGTGATAATTATTATAATGATATTTGAATTACTAAATTATGTTATGTACGAAAATTTAGATTATTATATTGTTCAAGCTGTAATGTTTTCTTATATAGGTGCGTTATATTATTATAAACATGACTTGTTTAATCTGGTTAAAATAAACAAAATATGCACAAAGCATATATTGCAAATTAGCATATTATCAATGACAATACTTTTTGTAACTTATATGTTTTTAACATGGCTAGTTATAATGGCAAAAATGTATCCTTGAGTTATATTTAGTTTTATAAAAAAATATCAAAATTATTTGAAGTGAGTTCAAATAAAGACCACGTAATTATTACGCGAGAGTATTATAAAAAAGGAATGTTTTTTCTTGGAGTTCTTTTGACCATACCCCTTTATTTGGACCAATCATAATTAGAGTATAGCGGATATTTTTTTCGATAACGTCAAGAATTTTTCGCACATTTAATGAGGCCTCTAAAGTCATTACGCGACACTCCGTTTTGATAACGTTGATTGCCCGAATTTAATGACAACAGGGGGAATGTGAAGACAGCGCAGAGGAACTGGGGGTATAATGTAAGCCAGGTGTTGACATACAACTACGATTACAATAACAGGCTTGAGTCGGTAATATCGAGCTCATCCGCAGAGCCTGACAAAATCTTTACGTATTATCCTTCGGGAAAGAGGGAGTCATATTCCATAGGTACGGATTATTCGGTAAATTATACATATGATTACAGGGGGAGGATAAAGACAATAACGGATAACAAAGACGGTGAGGTGTTTACGTATGATTATGGATGATAAAGGCAACTCTTTTTTTAGGGGGCGGAATAAAACCCGTATAA
>CAZHOD010000052.1:0-8846 GCA_964534075.1 uncultured Spirochaetia bacterium | reverse complement strand
GAGATAAACATAAGGAATGACATAATAACCGGGCTGAAAACAAAAGAAAGAAAAGCAACTTCCCCCAGCGAGATAATCAGTATTCCCGCGCCCGGGTCTATCAGCTCCGCGGGAACCTTAAAATACGCGCAGCTTCCTGCCACATACGAGCGCGCTGCCAGATAAACAGCAAAAACAAGCGCGGATAAAAACACAGCTCCTTCAGGAATACTTGTTTTATTTTCGGAATCTATATTTCCCCTTTTTTAAAACTTTGATTTTTTAAATATATATAATCCGCGCGGCGGTCGTTCCTCTTTATTTCTTCCCGGCTGCCCTGCTTTTCCGGGGCAGCCGCAAAATATCCTGGTATTGTTTTCTCAAATCCGCCATTACTTCCTTAAATATAGCGGCGACGGGTATGGCTATAAAAATCCCCATAACACCCCATAAATTCCCGCCTATTATTATGGCAAGTATAGTCACAAAAGCGCTTAACCCCACGGTCCCGCCGACAAGATAGGGGGTTATTACGTAGGTTTCCAGCACCTGCGCTACCGCGAATACCGCGCCTATTCCTGCAAGCACCCATATTCCCTGATAATACGCGAGCCCCATAATCAGCGCCGCCATAAAACCTACAAAAGACCCGACGTAAGGCACTATGGAAAGGATCCCGCCTATGAGCCCTATCATGAACCCGTATTTCAGGCCGATAAAATGAAGCCCCGCCCCGTAAAGCAGGCCCAGTATCAGGGCCACGAGGAGCTTTCCGCGTATATACCCGTTTAAAACAACATTTATCCTTCCTATGTAATGAGCGGCAACAGGAAGATATTTTTCCGGCACGTAGCTTTTTATCTCGTCTTTTATCTTTTCGTAATCATTTATCATAAAAAAGAAAAACAAAGGCACGAGCAGGATATTAAGAAGCGCTATCAGCCCTTTAAAAATATTCGTAAACACGCCTGACATTGTACCCGTGATTTTATCGACAGCGTCGGTTGAAAGCGTGGACGCCTTTTGCTTTATCATTTCGGCCATACCGCGCTCGCTAAGATTTAAATTTATTCCCGCCTTTGCCGCGAAATTATCCGCCATAATGACGGCCTTTTCAAAATTTTTCGGAAGCTCCTTTAAAAAATTTCCGGTCTCCGTTACCAGCCACGGGACAAAGGCCATAAAAAACAGGATAATCCCCGCGACAAGTATAACAAAAACAAAAGCAACAGCGATTACCCGGTTAACGCCGGCTTTTTCCAGCTTTTGTATAAGCGGGAAAAACAGGTAAGCAAGCGCAAAAGCGACAAGCAAAGGCTCGAGCGCGTACCCCAGGCCCGCGATTATAACAGCGGCCATTGCCGCGAAAACAACTAAAATCAAAGTCAGTTTATTTTTCTTTTTCACAATAATCCCCGCCTTCTTTTATATATCATAATTCCCCTTTTTCTTTTTTCAGAATCCCGTTAATTTTTTCAAAAATACCGGCCTTATCCTCAAACGAAGCCTTTTCATCCTTCCTTAATTTTACCTCGACTTTTCCGTTTTTAAAATTCTTCTCGCCTATAACAACCCTTAAAGGAAACCCGATAAGGTCGGCGTCCTTGAATTTAACCCCGGCGGAAACATCCCTGTCGTCTATTATAACATCCACACCGGCCCCTTTTAATTCTTTGTAAAGCTTTTCGGCAAAATCAAACCCTTCCTTGTATTTATTATTAACAGGCACAATAACCACTTCGTAAGGCGCGATGGCAAAGGGCCAGATTATCCCGTTTTTATCGTTGTTCTGCTCTATCGACGCCGCGACTATCCTTGTGACCCCTATACCGTAACAGCCCATGACAAAATGTTTTGATTCGCCGCTTTCATCCAGAAAAGACGCGCCCATGGGCCCGGAATATTTTTTCCCAAGTTTAAATACATGCCCCACCTCTATTCCCTTCTGTTCAAAAAGGGGTGAACCGCATTTTACGCATTTATCCCCTGCCGCCGCGGTAACAATATCAGCGGTAATATCTTCCTTAAAATCCCTCCCTCTGTTTATACCGGTGTAATGATAATCCGGCTCATTCCCCCCGCACACCATATTTTTCATTTCCGCCACTGTATTGTCTATTACAAGTTTTATTCCCTTTTCCCTCAGGTTAACCGGCCCGGCAAATCCTACCGGCGCGCCTGTTTTTTCTTTTATTTCCTCCGCGTCCGCAAGCCTGAGGCCCGCTGCTCCGAGGGTATTTTTGAGTTTGACATCGTTTATATCCCTGTCCCCCCTGATCATGGCGGCCGCCATTTCACCGTCCGCTATATAAAGTATTGTTTTCGCTGTTTCACTCGGCTTTTTCTTCAGAAACGAAGCGAGCTCTTCCACTGTCCTTATATTCGGAGTGTGCACTTTTTCGGGCTGCTCCTCTGCCCCGCTGTTTTCTTTTGCTTCTATTTTTGCCTCTGCCTTTTCAGCGTTCGCGGCGTATTCGCACTTATCGCAGTAAATAATTATCTCTTCCCCTGTATCCGCAAGCACCATAAACTCCGCGGACGAGCTGCCGCCTATGGCCCCTGTATCGGCTTCGACCGGCCGGAATTTAAAACCTATCCTGCTGAATATCCTGTTGTAGGCCCCGAACATATTTTCATAGCTTTCAAGGGCGGAATCCTCGTCCCTGTCAAAGCTGTAAGCGTCTTTCATTATAAATTCCCTGGCGCGCATTATTCCGAACCTGGGCCTTATCTCGTCCCTGAATTTAACCTGCATCTGATAAAGATTAACGGGAAGCTGCTTATAAGACGAAACCTGCTTTCTTATTATATCTGTAACAACCTCCTCGTGCGTCGGGCCCAGGGCGAATTCCTTGCCGTGCCTGTCTTTTATTCTCATCATTTCTTTGCCGTAGTCCTGCCACCTGCCGGTCTCTTCCCACACCTCAGACGGCGAAAGCGCGGGCATCAGAACCTCCTGCGCGCCCGCGCGGTTCATCTCCTCCCTTATAACATTCATTACTTTCATAACGGGTTTCCAGCCCAGCGGCAGGATATTGTAAATCCCGGAACCGAGCTTGTTTATCAGCCCCGCCTTTAACATAAGCCTGTGGCTTATTGTCTCCGCCTCTTTTGGCGTCTCTCTTATTGTATTTATTACCGCTTTACTCCAGCGCATATACGCCTCCCTGCCGTTGCCGCATTTATCTTTTTTTCCGGTTTTTATCCTTTAAAAGTTTATTGAGCTCTTTTTTAAACCCGGCAATAAGATTTTTTTTATCAATCTTTTTTACTATCCTGCCTTTCCTGAATATAATACCGTATTTTCCGCTTCCCGTCACCCCGATATCCGCGTGTTTCGCCTCGCCCGGCCCGTTTACGCCGCAACCCATAACCGCCACCTTAACCGGCTTTTCCACATCAACAAGTTCTTTTTCCAGTTTTTTTGCCGTTTCTATTACATTGATTTCCGTCCTGGCGCAGGTCGGGCAGGATATTATTTCAACACCACGTTTTCTCAGGCCCAGGCAATCCAGTATTTTATACGCGGTAAAAACTTCCTTCACAGGGTCAGCGCTCAAAGATACCCTTATGGTGTCCCCCAGGCCTTCATAAAGAAGAATTCCCAGCCCTGCCGATGATTTTATAGCGCCCGAAACTTCTGTACCTGCTTCTGTTATCCCGATGTGCAGCGGGTAATCCCGGTATTTCGAGAAAAGTTTATACGCCTCCACCGTGGCCGGAACATCCGACGCCTTAAGTGATACTACTATGTTTCTGAACCTGTTTTTTTCGAAAAACTCCACGTGCTCCAGCAGGTTTCGCAGCATATATATTACTGTTTTATTTTTACCCGGAATCCGGAATTTCGATCCAATATTTTTTTTGACTGACCCGGCGTTTACGCCTATACGTACGGCCGCCCCGTTGGCTTTAGCCGCGCTTATTATTTCTTTTACCTTTTCGCGGCTTCCTATGTTCCCGGGGTTTATCCTTATCTTGTCCGCGCCGTTGTCCATAGATATTAAGGCGAGCCTGTAATCATAATGTATGTCGGCAACAACGGGTATTTTAACGGCTTTTTTTATTTTTTTAAGGGCCGCGGCGGACTTTATGTCCGGTATTGAGACACGGATTATCTCACATCCGGCTTTTTCGAGTTTTTTTATCTGCCCGATGGCCGCTGCCGCGTTTTTTGTAGGTGTATTCGTCATGGACTGCACTGCCACAGGCGCGCCGCCGCCTATTTCAATACCGCCTATTTTGACTTTTTTTGTCTTTTTGCGTTTCATAAACCACCCTTAAATACTGTATATATGATACTGCCGGAAAATTTTTAAACCTCGGGCAGGCCGGCAGCATGCCCCTGTAAATTTTTTTTTATTACAGGGGCGGTTTTTTTGTCCGCCGAAGTACGCAGGCCGAATGTGGCAAACCGGCCCAAAACCCGGTTTTCCAACAGCCTCACTGCAGCCGGCTGAAACCGGCTCCAGGCCGTTAATATTTTTTTACTGTTTTACATTTTTCAACCTGTCAGGCTTCGGCTTCAGATTTTTACGGCCCGCCGCCCTGTACTATACGGGCAATATCCTTATAAGTAAGAAGGAAAAGCAGAATTATGAGCGCTGCCCAGCCAATTTGTATAAGCGCCGCCTGCACCTTAAGCGGCACCGGCCTTCCTATGGCCCATTCCGTCAGGAAAACGAATATCAGCCCGCCGTCAAAAGGCAACAGCGGTATAAGGTTTACCAGCACTAAATTTATATTGATAACCGCGAGAAGCAACAGCAGGTTGACAACGCCTGTTTTTGCCACCTTATACGTTATATGCATTACCCCTATAGGGCCGGCCACATCCGGCTCTATTTTTCTCGTTACCATCTTATAAATAGCCTTTGCCGTGAGCGCCGTAAAATAAACCGTTTTTTTAACCGCCCTGGGCCCGGACTCAATTAACCCATACCTTTCCTTAACAGTATTGCCCTTCGGATTGACGCCCAAAACCCTGCTTTTTACTGTGTTGCCGGCCTCGTCCTTTGCCTCCTCTATCCGCGGCTCAATTTTTAAAACCCGCGTTTTTCCGCCCCGTTCCACTGTAATACTTATTTTTTCCCTTTTTGACCCGCGTATAGTATTTACCGCGTCTTCCCAGTATTTTATTTTTTTGTTATTAATTTTTTTAATAACATCCCCTTTTTTCAGGCCTGATTTTTCCGCGGGGTATCCCGGGGCGAATGAGTCAATCACAGGCAGAAAAAGAAGAGGCGATATTCCTATAAAAGGTTTCTTCTTTTTTTCCTTAAGTATTGTTTCTGTTTCCTCGACAACCGGGGTTAAAACAACAGTTTTTACTTTCCCTTCCCTCTTTACCTTTATTTTTATTTCCTTGCCGCCCTTTTTTTCGAGCGCTTCGGTTATACTGTCCCAGTATTTTATTTTTTTCCCGTCAATCTCAAAAATAACATCGCCTTTTTTGAGCCCTGCCTCTGCCGCGGGGTAACCTTCCATAACATTTCCGACAACCGGCTTAAGCGTTTCCGCTCCCGCGAAAAAAACCACCCACAAAAGAAATACGGCAAAAACAAAATTCAGGGCAACCCCTGCCACAGCGACCAGTATACGCTTGAAAGGGTGCTGATTAAGGAACTCCCTTTTATCGTTTTTATCGAGCTCTTCGGGGTTTTCTCCCGAAAGTTTAACGTAACCGCCCAGCATAAAAAGCCACGATATTTTATATTCTGTTTCTCCTTTTTTAAACCCGGCCAGTTTCGGGCCGAATCCTATGGAAAATTTTTCCACTTTCATGCCCAAAGATTTAGCGACGGCAAAATGCCCGAACTCATGCGCGAGTATGGTGACCCCCAGGGCTATCAGTATATAAATTATCTCAAGCATTTTTTATCATCTCCTTTGTTTCACCGCGCGCTTTAAGGTCTGTTTTTAATATGTCTTCCAGCGCGGCGTCTTTTTTGTTTTTATGTTTTTTCATCACTTTTTCCACGTACTTTATTATTTCGTCAAACCTTATTTTTTTATTAAGAAACGCCTCTACCGCGGCTTCGTTGGCGGCATTCATGCACGCGGGCATTGTGCCGCCTTTTTTTCCGGCCGCGACAGCCAGATCCAGCGCCCTGAACCGCGACCTGTCCGCCCCGGCGAAAGTCAATTTTTTTATATCCGTAAACTTAATCGGTTTTACGGCGGCCGGCGCCTTTTCGGGAAAAGTCAGGGCGTACATTATGGGCAGTTTCATGTCCGGAAGAGACATCTGCGCTATTACAGAACCGTCTATGTACTCCACCATGGAATGTATTATCGACTGCGGGTGTATAACCACGTCTATTTTTTCGTAAGGTATGCCGAAAAGGTAATGGGCCTCTATTACCTCAAGCCCCTTATTCATAAGCGTTCCCGAATCGATGGTTATCTTTTTCCCCATTTTCCACGTGGGGTGTTTGAGCGCCTGTTTGACTGTTATGTCTTTCAGCCGGCTTTTTTTAAAATTTTTAAACCGCCCGCCCGAGGCCGTAATAATAAACCGTTTTACATAATCTTTTTTATGCCCGGCGAGAGCCTGAAAAATCGCGCTGTGCTCGCTGTCCACCGGTATAAGCTGCGCCTTTGTCTTCTTTAATTCTTTTTGTATTATTTCTCCGGCTATAACAAGCGCCTCTTTGTTTGCCAGCGCTATTTTTTTCCCCGCGCGTATCGCGGATATTAAAGGAATAATACCGGCGGCCCCGACAACCGCCAGAAGGACTATATCCGCTTCCTTAAGTGCCGCAAGCCTGACGTGCCCTTCCATGCCCGCGAGCACTTTTGCCCCGCCTGCTTTAACTTTACTCGAAACAGACATATCCATTACTGCCGCGTAGGAGGGCCTGTATTTTTTTATCTGCCTGTTTAACAGGCCCGCGTTGCTGCCTGCGGAAAGGCCAAGTACCCTGTAATTTTTTAAAGAGGAATCGAACAGGGAAAGGGCCGATTTTCCGATTGAACCGGTGGACCCGAGTATAACGACCTTTTTTTGTTTCATAAAATACCGGGCACCAGGGTTATATACAGCATCAGCGCCGGCGCGTTGAATACCGGGGAATCTATCTTATCCATAAGCCCGCCGTGCGGCCCGAGCAACCCCGAGGAATTTTTCACCCCGCAGTACCTTTTTATCAGGGAGGCGGAAAGGTCACCGGCCTGCCCGGCAAATGAAAGTATTACGGCCAGAGCTGCCATGTCATAAACGCGGAGGCCCAGGCTTTCGGGTATTATGGTATAAAAAACAATAACGGACGTAATAATGTTTATAATAACGCCGCCCGCGCACCCTTCTACTGTTTTTCCCGGCGAAATTCTGGGAAGAAGTTTGTGCCTGCCTATTGCCGAGCCGACAAAATACGCGCCCGCGTCATATACCCAGGTCATAAACAGGAGTATAAAAAGCCACCACTGCCCGTTTTCCATAAATTTGAACTTGATGCCGAATGAGCCCAAAACGGATATGTAAAGCACTCCGGCAGCGGTAAAAAAAACCGCGGGCAGATTTTTAAAATCGTTTGAAAAAATAACCAGTATAAAAAGTATTATTACGAAACCTGCCAGCCCCGGGTAAATCCATTCCACCGGCGCGCCCGTTATGATAACCGCGAAAAGGGCAAGGCCGGCGAGTATACCGGCTGTTTTATAAGACTTCATCCCTTTTTTCTCCAGCATCATAAAAAATTCATAAATAGCCAGGGTAAGCGCGAGAACACCGAGCGCGGCGAAAGGGTACGGGTTTTCAATAAAAATAAAAACCGTGACGACCGGAAGTATTATCGCGGCTATGATTATACGTTTTATCATATTAGACACCTCCGTACCTCCTCTCCCTGTTCCCGTACTCGGCCAGCGCCGCTCTCAGCTGTTTTTTCCTGCAATCGGGCCATAATGTTTTTGTGACGTATATCTCGGAATAAGCTATCTGCCATAAAAGATAATTGCTGACCCTCATTTCGCCGCTCGTTCTTATAAGGAAGTCGGGGTCGGGAATTTTTTTTGTATAAAGGTATTTTTTGAAATTTTTTTCGTTTATCTTTGAGGGGTTTATTTTTCCACACGCCGCTTCTTTTGCTATCTTCCTTACACCATTTATTATTTCTTTTCTTGAACCGTAATTAAGCGCGAGTACCAGGGTCATACCGCTGTTTTTCGAAGTCGCTTTTTTAACTGACGCTATTTTACGCCTGACAGGCCCGGGCAGCTTGCTTATATCACCGATGGCCTCGAGCGCTATATTGTTTTTGAGCATTGTTTCTTTTTCTTTCTCCAGGTATTCCTCCAGCAGTTTCATTAAAAAATTTATCTCTTTTTTCGGCCGTTTCCAGTTCTCTGTCGAAAAAGCGTATAAAGTAAGGTATTTTATGCCGAGCTTCGCGCATGTTTCGGTGGTTTCCCTTACGGATTTCGCCCCTTCCCTGTGCCCCCATATCCTGGGAAGGTTTCTTTTTTTTGCCCACCTGCCGTTCCCGTCCATTATTACCGCGATATGAGACGGCAGTTTTTTTTTCTTCGCCATTTAAAATCCTTTATTATATTGTCATGAGGTCGTTTTCTTTATCTTTTACAATATCGTCTATTTCCTTTATTTTTTTATCTGTTATTTTCTGGATTTTTCCCCCGCCGTTTTTCTTTTCGTCCTCGGATATTTCTTTTTTCTTCTCCATGTCCTTTATTTTGTCGTTCGCTTCCCTGCGCACATTGCGCACATCTATTTTTGCCTCTTCCCCCGTTTTCTTTACTTTTTTCACCATCTGGCCCCTCGTCTCCTCGGTAAGGTCCGGGAACTTTATTTTCAGGGAATCTCCCGTATTAACGACGGAAAGCCCGAGGTTCGCCGCCAGCACGGCTTT
>CAZHOD010000051.1:0-8872 GCA_964534075.1 uncultured Spirochaetia bacterium | reverse complement strand
CGAAAAAAGTTTTTGAAATTATAGATAAGTTATCGCGGAAAAGGCGCCTGTTTTTTCAGAAGAAGGGCCGGAAAAGCAGTAAAGAGTGTTTGGATTAAGTTGAGAATTTTATATATTTCCAATAAAAAGGCGTTATGGTGAAAAATTGAAAAAAATCACAATCAAAAATGTTGCGAAAGCAGCAGGTGTTTCTTATACAACCGTATCCAATGTAATCAATAAAAAAGGCCGTATGTCCCCGGCTACAAAAGCAAAAGTCTCAAAAATAATCAAAAAGCTTAATTTTTATCCCGATGCCACCGCGGTGCAGCTTAACAGGGGAAAAGCCGACTCGATCGGGTTTATAAGCTCCTATCTTTCATCGCCTTTTGTTTTCGGCGTCCTTTCAGGTGCTGAGCATCGCATGCATGAGACAGGCAAACTAAAACACGACATAGTGCATTACGCCACCAAAGGGACCGACGTATTGAAAACAACTGTTATGGAAGACATACTTTACGGGAAAAAAGCATCCGCGGTTATCCTGCTTACAATGAAAATAAAAGGATCCCTTGCGGATGAATTTAAAAAAAGAAATATTCCTCTTGTGCTTGTAGAGTCGAAAATGAAGGGGGTGAACTCGGTCAGGGCAGATAATTTTAAAGGGGCGTACGATGCTGTGAGTAGCCTGATAGAATCGGGCAGGAAAAATATTTATGTCATAACCGGGCCGCTGAGGCCGAGCGTTCTGGATATGGATGTAAGCCCCGCGGAATTCGAGAGGATAGAAGGGTATAAAAAAGCGCTTAATGAAAAAGGAATGAAGTTCAGGGAAGAAAACATAATATCCGTGCCTTTTTACAACAGCGAAGCAGGGGAAAAGTGCATGGGAGAAATAATTAAATCCGGAAACAGGCCCGATGCCGTATTCTGCGCTGCCGGGGACATGGTGGCCTGCGGCATGGTTGAAAAAGCAAAAAGAACGGGTATAAAAATACCTTCTGACACGGCTTTTATAGGTTATGATGACCTCGATCTGGCAGCTGCCATGGGCCCGCCGCTGACCACTGTCAGGCAGCCTCTTTTTAAAATGGGTGAGGTTGCTTTTGACATGGCGGTGGAGAGGATAGAAAAACCTTTGATAAAGGCAAAACAGACTATTCTGAAACCGGAACTGATAATCAGAAAGACCGCCTGAAATATAGTTTTTTTTCCCGGAGTTCCCTCGTTTTTTTACTGTTGAAACCCGATAATCCTTGTGGCACCGCGTTTTTTCCGAAAAAACAACCGGCTGATATAAATCCAAAGTACGGAACGCATAAATGCATTTTCTGCTCCTTTTACTTGACAAAATTAAAAAAAATGTGTATAATTTGATTGAACGGTCAACCAATTCGCGATGACAACAATATAGGCGGGGATAAAAGAGAGGCGTTTTTATGAAAAGATTATTTATTTTATTGATTCTCCTGGTACCTGCTGTTGGTTTCACATATGCATACACTGCTTCGGCCCCGCTTTCATACTCAAACCAGTCGGGTATAGTTATAGACGGCAAAAGGTTCACATCCGGAGGTTCAAGCGGCGCAAGTATCTATCTCGATAACTGCAGTAATGTGACCATTATTAACTGCGAGTTTAGTCTTAACGCGGATATTATAGGCATTCAACTGAAAAATTGTAATGACATCACCATAACAGGAAATTATTTTGAAAATTTCAGGACAGGCGTTTACGCGATAACATGCAGCGGCGGCATAAATATTCATTGTAATTCATTCAAAGATATAGCCGGCACATACCCCAGGGGGCAGATAGTGCAGTTCAACAAGTGCAGCGGCAGCGGGAACAGGGTAAATTACAATATATCCGATCACACGTTCGGAACAGGCGATCCTGAAGACCTGATAAATATGTACGGTTCGTACGGGACTTCATCAGATCCGATACAGATAATAGGAAACAAATTAAGGGGAGGCGGCCCCAGCACATCAGGCGGTGGGATTATGATAGGGGATGACGGCGGGCATGATATAAGGGTGGAGGACAATATTCTTGTCGACGTGGGGCAGTACGGAATAGGCTGCCCTGCGGGGTATAATATGTCGATTAAAAACAACATGGTTTACGGAGCCTCCAAACCATGGACAAATGTGGGTATATATGTGGGGTTAAAGGGTGAGATTGACGCGGGCTTTCCGTGCGACGGGCCTTCCATACAGGTAATTGACAACCAGGTCAGGTTTTATAATAAGGACGGTGTGTTGAATGGCTGGTATAACTACTCCGGCTGTTCCGGCGTGGTTATGAGCGGAAATGATTTTAAGGCTCCGATTGACGAGTCCATACTCCCGGCGGAAATTACTCTTGACCCGGATCATTGCGGTTCACCCGGAACACCGACACCGGTACCTCCCACTTCAACGCCAACCTTTATGCCTACTCCGGCTGTGTTTGACATACCCGGAACAGTGCAGTGCGAGGATTACCTTGCCGGCGAGGGAACAGGCTATCATGACACGGATTCAATAAATGAAGGCGGGGTTTACAGGGACGACGGGGTAGATATACAGGGGTGTTCAGACACAGGAGGCGGGTATAACATAGGCTGGACAAAGCAGGGCGAGTGGCTTAATTACAGTATAAATGTTGTTCAGTCAGGCCACTATGATATAGAGGTAAGGGCTGCCTGCGGCGGACAGGGCGGGACATTTCACATGGAGATAGACGGTGTTGATGTGACAGGAGCGCTCAGTGTTCCTGATACAGGCGGCTGGCAAACATGGCAGGATGTTGCTATTAACAGCATTTATATATCAGGCGGTATGAAAACACTGAAACTTGTTATGGATTCAAACGGGGCGGCAGGGCCTGTTGGCAACTTTAATTATATAAAGTTTATACAGTCAAACACGCCTACACAAACACCTGCAAATTCGTTTACAGCTGTTTCAACGCATACATGGACGCTGACCGGGACGCCAACGTTCACGTTTACCGGCACCCCGACAGGTACATCAACCCTCACATTAACGGGAACAGCCACTTACACGGCGACGCCTACCCCGACAGGCTCATTGTCCGCGACTGCTACATTTACAGCCACAGCGACTCATACTTCAACAAATACAGGTACTGATACTCCTGCAGACACGGCAACAAATACGCCTACTGAAACGCCGACAGATACGCCAACAGATACTCCGACAGATACTCCAACAGATACTCCAACCCCAACCCCTACAGAAACAGATACACCGACAGACAGTCCCACATTCCAGGTTCCAAGTTCCACGCCAACAAATACAGGTACTGATACTCCCACAGACACAGCAACGCATACACCGACAGATACTCCAACCCCAACCCCTGAACCCCAAACCCTGACACCGACAGACACAGCAACCTCAACCCCAACTCCTACAGAAACAGATACTCCGACAGATACACCGATAGATACAGCAACCTATACCCCGGAAATCCCAACCCTTACATACACAGACATACCCACAGATACGCCGACAGAGACACCAACACCCGTTCCTGAAACCGAAGGCAAAGAGCCGGTTATGTATCCTAATCCGTTCAGTCCTCCTTCAGGCAAGCTGCACTTTGATATTTATGCCGCAGAGGATATTAAAAAAGCTGGTATAAAAATATATACAGCTTCTTGCAGGCTTATAAGAAGCTATGACTTTGTACTTTCGGGAATACGCGGCAAGCACACTGTATCTGTTGCAGGAACTGAGATTAGGAATTGTGCCGCGGGAATATATTATTACAGTATTGAATTATTTAATGAAGATGATAAACGCGAGAAAAAATACGCAGGCAGCCTGGTTGTTCTGAAGTGAGAAAATGAAAAGGGTTGTTTCTTTACTGCTGATAATTCTAATCCCGGCTTCGCTGATGGCTGTTGTTTTTACTTCGAAAACAACCCTTTATTCCACTGCCTCCGCTTTGAGCGGGTGGTATACCGAAAACACCTATTCGCCGGTCGCTTACTTTAACGGGGATGTATATTTTATCATGCTTGACAGTACGCTCAGGCCAATAGCAGGAAAAATTTCAGGCGGCATCACGACACTCGGGGATTTGGAAAAAGATTACCCTGATTACCGGGCTTTTGACGACGGGCACCATGAGTTTTCAATAGGCATTGACAGGGACGGCTACATCCATGTTGCCGGCGACATGCATAATTTCCCGGACGCTGAAATAAGTTCTTCCCTGCCTTCAGCGTACTCTTCAACCACAATCCTTTACTGGAAATCAAAATATCCGGAGGACATAACAGATTTTGATTTTATGGGAGGGTCATCTTCTGAAAAGATTCCCGGAGAAAACTGGTCATACGGACGCTTTGTAAGGGACAGAAATGATAAACTTTATTATGTTTCAAGGACGCTGGCGCGCCAGCAGTACTGGCAGAACGGCGGCAGGGGCCTTGGGATTTACAGTTATGATGAAACCACAAAATCATGGACAGCTTACGGCGCCCAGGCACCGATATTCGATGCTTCATACCCTGTAGTGTGCTGGGAAGAAAGCGGGCAGAACGGCGGAAGCTACCAGCAGTATAAGGCAGACATATGTTTTGATAAAGACAACCGCATGTACCTTGCGACAGGAATGAATACGCAGAACGGCCCGGCGCAGGTTAACAGCATAATATTTGCATATTCAGATGACGGCGGTGTTACATACAGGAAGATGGACGGAAGTTCAATATCGCTGCCCATGCAGGTGGCCTCCGGGAGCAGGCAGGCTGATGTGGTTGATTCTGTGCCGTCGGCGGCATTTGAACAGCCGAGCATCACATACGGTTTTGGCAATGACCCGGCAATACAATACAGCGCGGAAGGCTCGCATTATTACCGGTATTGGACGGGAAGCGGATGGAGCGGGCGCATAACATCACCTGTACAGAGTATGAGAGGAAGGATAATATTCAACGAGCATGACAATAAACTGCTTTTCATAAACATACAGAGCGGTACGGTTTACGGAAAGGACAGTTTTACCGGGACAAGTGAATCCTATAACGCGGGCGAGACGCTGAGGTATTACGATATCAGGACATTGCAGGAATATAACTTTCTTGACGCGGTTTCATGGAAAGCGTCGGCCGGTTCATTTGAGGTAATGCGGCTCAAAGGGCTTACTTCCATAACTGAAAATTCCCCCACAATTACAATGACGCCCACCACAAGTAAAACAATTACAGTTACACCCACACAAACCCCGGCTCTCACCAAAGCGCTTTTTACTATACCCGGAAAAGTAGAGTGTGAGGATTATCTGCCCGGCGAGGGAAGCGGTTACCATGATACAGACTCTACAAATGATCTCGGCGCGTACAGGGACGACGGGGTCGATATCGAGGAGTGCTCAGACACAGAAGGCGGTTATAACGTGGGCCTTGCGTACGCAGGTGAATGGCTGAAATACAGCCTGGATGTACAGGAAACCGGGACTTACAGTATCGGCGTGCGTGTCGCGCGGAATGGCGCAGGTGGAGCTTTTCATCTTGAAATAGATGGTGTGGATGTAACAGGGGAATTCAACGTGCCGGACACAGGAGGGTGGCAGTCATGGCAGGATATTTCAGCAGGAAGTATAAATATTTCACAGGGCATAAGGACACTTACCCTTGTTATGGACAGCGGGTCGAGTTCAGTAGGGAATTTCAACCATATAGAATTTATACCTGAAAGCACGCCGTCACACACACTAATACGGACATTTACGCAGACACCGACTCTTACAAATGTATATTCGTTTACCCCGACAAAAACGAACACACAGCCGGATACGGCAACATGGACATTTACGGAAACTAAAACAGGAACCCCGACACAGGCGGACACGCGTACATTTACCGCCAGCCGGACTCACACATTTTCCGGCACGGCAACACGGACATTCACGCCAACATTTACACGCACGGTAACCCCGTCAGATACGTTTACATTTACGCGCACATATACGCCGGCAGCCACGGAGACAGGCACCAATATGCCGTCCCCCAGCCCTACCCTCACAGGTACTTATACGGCTATAATTATTAATACGGGCACGGCAACTCCGTCAATAACCTTTACGTCTACGCCCACATCCACCGCCGCTAAAACTCATACACCCGTAAATACGGGTACTGCCACAATGACCCCGGCAGGTTCGGCATCCTCTACACCCAAAAACACCATAACGTTTACGCCGCACGCTACATTTACATCCACAACGGCCCTGATAAATACCGCCACGTCCACGGCTACTGTAACGCCCGGGGAAACAGGAAAAAAACCAGAGATAATAAATTATTACCCCAACCCGATAAATCCTTTTGTTTCAGAAGAAATTGTGATAATAGCCGGTAATATTGACCACGACGTAGATTCCCTGGAACTGAGGATATATACCCCTGCCTTCCGGAAAATAAGGGAGGAAAAATTTGAAAAGCATGAATTAAAGGCGATGATAAACAATAATACCGCTGAAATAAGGTTTGCAAGCAGAGATTTAAGGAGCCTGGCAAGGGGAGTATATTATATCATGGTAATAATTGAAAAAGACGGGAAAAAGAAGAAAGCAAAAACCGTGGGGAATATTATAATAATGAAATAGAGGTATTTTAACACGGTTATAAACCGTTTCAATGTATGTTTCTATTAAAACCGCACATATTTTTCCGGTATTTTTTGTTTTTGGCTTTGCAGGGCACTACATTGTTCCTTGACAAAACCGCTATTTTCCCATATATTCATCATAATTATTAAGGTAGGCCAACAAAAGGGCCCTGTAACGGGCCGAAAAAAAGGAGGGTTTTAAATGACAGAAGAAAAGAAAAAGACAGCGCTCGGGCTCGACGAAAATATCGAAGGGCTTTTATGTTATGTGCTTGGATGGGTTACGGGTTTGATTTTTCTTCTTTTGGAAAAGGATAATAAGTTCGTAAAATTTCATGCCGTACAGTCGATTGCCCTGTCAATAGTGGTTTTTGTTATTGTGGCCGTGCTTTTTATTTTAGCGTTTATTCCTTATGTCGGGGCGGTTTTCAGTATTTTAAGTTCGCTCGTCTCGCTCGGCCTGCTTGTTGTCTGGGTAATACTGCTGGTGAAGGCAGCCCAGGGAGAAAGGTTCAAGCTTCCCGTAATCGGTGATATGGCGGATAAATACAGCGTATAAGTTTTTTTTGGCGCGGCCTCTGCCCGGGACGAAAGGAATATGACCGCTGATGAAGAATATATTGAAGACAGGTTTGTTTCTTGTTTTTATCGGGGTTGTCGTATATATCCTTAAGTTTTCCCCGATGAATTATTACCTTTTTGACGAAACAGGCAGGGGGGTTTTTAATGAAAAATTCTCCGCCTATATGGAAGCTGTAGGGTTATGGGGGCCGTTTATTTTTATCGGCTGTTACGCCCTCTCAATACTGCTTTTTATCCCGGCGTCCGTATTTACCTCTCTGGGAGGGTTTATATTCGGCAACTGGCTCGGCCTTTTGCTTAACGTCACAGGCGCGCTCATAGGGGGCGCTTTATCTTTTGTAATGGCAAGGTATTTTCTCGGGAATTTCGCTAAAAAAATACTCAGCAAAAAACATTTTAAAAAGCTCGACAATACCGTGGAATCCCACGGCTTCACTATAATTCTTTACCTGCGCCTGATGTTTGTGCCCTTTACATACCTTAGTTTTGCCGCCGGGCTGTCAAAGATAAAATTCAGGGATTTTTTCGCGGGCACGCTGTGCGGAGTTGTTCCGGGGATACTGGTGGTGACATTTCTGGCCGCGGCAGTAAAGGAACTGCTGCTTACATACGAGAAATTTACGGATGTTTTCCGCCCGGATATAATCGGCCCGCTTTTACTTTTTGTTTTTTCTTTTTTTATACCGCCGGTAATAAAACATTTTAAATCAAAGTTCTATGTCACCGGGGAAATTGAAAAAGAAACAGGCGCGGAATAAATAAAGCCTGCCGGAAAAAAAGGAAAAAATATTATGATGGAACTTAAAAATCTGACCAAAAAGTACGGAAAATTTACGGCTGTCGACAACCTTGATTTCAATATAAAAAAAGGGGAGATATTCGGTTTTCTGGGCCCGAACGGGGCGGGAAAAACAACTACAATTAAAATGGCGTGCGGCCTGGTATCGATAAATTCAGGGGATGTTTTAATAGACGGCGTAAGCATAAAAAAGGGGCCCATGGAATATAAAAGGAAAATAGCGTTAATACCCGATAAGCCGTATATGTTTGAGAAACTCAGGGGCATAGAATACATAAGGTTTATAGCAAACCTGTACAGCGTCAGGGAGGAAAAATATAAAAAGCTTTTAGAAAAATACGCCGGGATATTCGGGGTGGAAGGCTTTATTAATGATTTTATAGAAAGTTATTCCCACGGCATGAGCCAGAAAATGCTGATTATCGCTTCGCTTATCCATTCGCCGGATGTTTTTATACTGGATGAGCCCATGGTGGGGCTGGACCCGAAATCCCAGAAAATCCTTAAAGAAGAATTTAAAAAACTTTCAAAAGAAGGAATGACCATATTTATGTCCACGCATTCCATAAAAACGGCCGAAGATGTATGCGATACTGTCGGGATAATAGATAAAGGGAAAATGATAGAAAAAGGCAGCCTTTCCGGCATAAAAAAACGCGCGGGCGAAGGGGAACTTGAGGATATTTTCTTTAAACTTACGGAGGAAAAAACGGAAAAATGAGCGATTTTACCTGGCTCGCGTGGTTTTACGGCACGCAGTTTAAAAATAAAATGTTTAACCCGTCGAGGGGAAAAATAATTAAATTTATCCTTATGCTTTTGTTCGCCGCTGTTTTTTTTCCTGTTGTGCACCAGTTGTTTTATTTCATATTCAAACATTTTT
>CAZHOD010000050.1:0-8879 GCA_964534075.1 uncultured Spirochaetia bacterium | reverse complement strand
AGGAGAAAATAAATGGACATTGTTTTGATGACCGATGAACTGGCCCTGGCGGCCGTCATAGTTGTGACGCTTTTGATTGATTTTACGGCGGGGAACAAAAAATTTACGGGATACTTTTTTACCCTCGCGGTTACGGCCCTTCTGGTTTTTGTGATTATAAACAAAAAGGGCGGGTCGATGCTGGAAGGCGTGTATATTTACGACGGCGTGGCCCGGTTCGCGAAAATAATTTTCCTCTCAGGCGCGGCGCTTACCGGCATGTTTTCCATCAACAACCTCAAATTAAGCGAAAAGTACCACGGCGCTTATTACGCGCTTTTGGGCTCGTCCACCCTGGGCATGATGTTTTTGGCGTCGTCAAAAGAACTGATAACGCTTTATGTCGGGCTTGAACTCGCCACTGTACCGCTTTACGCGCTCACCGCAATTTATAAAAAGGATGTTTTATCCATGGAGGCCGGTATTAAGTACCTTATACTGGGCGCCTTTTCATCGGGAATACTTCTTTACGGGCTGAGCCTTGTTTACGGCGTAACCGGGGCCACGTCGCTGGATAAGATAATGGCTTTTACTTCCGCGGGCGGGGCAGGGCCTGTTTTTGTAATAGCCATTATAATGGTTATACTCGGCGTCGGGTTCAAGCTTTCCATGGTGCCCATGCACGTATGGACTCCCGACGTTTACCACGGCGCGCCCACCCCGGTTACCGCTTTTATTTCCGTGGCGTCCAAGGCAGCCGGATTTATTTTCGCGATAAGGCTTTTTCCCTATATGCTTATGAAGCTCGACTATGTGTGGGTGCCGATAATCGCGGTGGTTGCTTTTATTACAATGACCGCGGGCAACCTCATGGCAATACCGCAGAAAAACATAAAGCGCCTGCTCGCTTACTCCACAATATCGCAGGCGGGCTATATACTCGTGGGTTTCGCCGGCGCCTCGGTAACAGGGATAAGTTCGGTGCTTTTTTACCTGCTCGCGTTTACATTCTCGAACATGGCGGCCTTCGGAGTTGTGATAGCCTTCTCAAAAATCACGGGTTCTGACAACATAGAGGATTACGCGGGGCTGGCAAGGCGCTCGCCGCTTTTGTCTTTGACGTTTTTGCTCGCGCTTTTGTCGCTGGCGGGCATTCCCCCGCTCGCCGGGTTCGTGGGTAAGTTTTACCTTTTTTACGCGGCCATGCAGAAAGGGTTCCTGCTGCTTGTAATAGCGGCGGCGCTGAATTCCACAATATCGCTTTATTATTACCTTCTGGTGCTTAAACAGGTATACATAAAAGACAGCCCAAAAGGCGCGCCAAAAATAACGCTTGGTTTCCCGGTTAAAATAGGGCTGATTTTAACAATAGCGGGCATACTCGCGCTGGGAATAATGCCGGCCGGCGTAATAGATTTTACAATAGCGGCGGCGCAAAAGCTGTTTGTGCCGGCTTTTTGATTCCGGATTTCAAATCCTGTTCTGACTTTCAGTGTCAACCTTTAAGTTCGCGTCCTCTCCCGCGGCAGGTTTAATTATGAATCATAAATTATAAATGTTTCGATGCTGCCGGTAAACCGGTGCACCAATTTTTACGCAGGGAACAGGCATGCCAATTTTTACGCAGGGAACAGGCGTGCTAATTTTTACGTAGGGAACAGGCATGCCTGTTCCCTGCATTATTGTACATTAACCAATGTCAATTTCATTGAATTTATGGCGTAAATATATTATAATCACCATAACAAAAAAAACGAGGGTAAGAATGAAATTCAGGGATTTTCTGGAGATTAAATTGACGACAAAAGAGGTCGCGTTTCTTTTTTTCGTGCCTTTTATAATATGCGTAATTTCCGGAACCACGGCAGCTTTTATAGCCGGCTCCTCCGGTTTCAGGATAACAATAGCGCTTATTGTCTCGATAATAACCGGTTTCGCCGCGGGGTTCGCGGTTATGTATTTGGCGGGCCGCGTTACGGAAAAAGCCGGGGCAGAGGCGGACGATGCCTTTGAAAGCGGGAAAAAATCCGAAATTTCGATGGTAAACCGGGTTGTTGAAAGGGCGCGCCTGAAAATAAATGAAAAAGAGGATGAAAAGGCCCGGCTCCTGAAAAAAACAGAGGATATGCACAGGAACGTAAAGTACAAACTTGAAAGCGTGTCTCAGAACAATGAAGTTCTTCTGGGCAGGATGAGCGAGACAAAAAACGGGGTAAAGGAAAATTCGGATAATGTGAGAAAGGTGGCGACAATAATAAACAACGTGGCCACGGCGCTTATAAAGGTAGCGGACGAGATAAGGGGCATTTCGGAAAAGACCGGGGCAATAGCCAAGGTCGCGAAAGAGGGGAGCAAGGAAACCGGCGCGGAGATACGGGCCATGGGCAACATAAAGGACGCTGTGAACCGTTCCTCGGGCGTTATAAACAACCTTCAGGAAAACTCAAAAAACATGAAAAATATAATAAATACGGTTTCCGAAATATCCAAAAAGACAAATCTGCTTTCTCTGAACGCGGGGATACAGGCGGCAAGGGCGGGGGAAGCGGGCAAAAGCTTCGCGGTTGTGGCGCAGGAGATAAGGGAACTGGCCGAGGCGTCGACCGGCGCCACCAGGCAGATGGCGGATTTTCTTGTGGCTACGGACGAGCTGGCAAAGGAAGCTGTCGAGGTCATAGGAGGGCAGTCAAAAATTGAGGAGGCGATAAAGGTGGTTTACTCTGCCAGCGATTCTTTTATCCGTATAGTGACGGATTTGACCGCGATATCGAGGGCGCTTTCCGATATTTACGCCGCGGCAGAGGAGTACAAGACGGACAACGACCTTTTGAAAATATTGTCGAAGAAAATCGACAGCCGCTCGTCGCGCCTGAGGGAGGACGTGGACAGTGTTTTTGACAGTGTACAGCAGGGAATGTATATGATCGAAGAGGCCGCGGGCGAGACAGGAAGCCTTGAAAATATTCTACAAAAAAAGGAGGGCTGAAATGGCTGAAGGAGAGTTATACGTAGAAAGAAGGAAGCATAAGAGGGTGGAAAAAAAGTTCAGGGTAAATTATAAGCTTATAATGGGAGAGGACGAGGTAAGTGAAATAAGAAAAAACGTGTCAAAGGTCGAGGGTGAGAGTTCGGATATAAGCATGGGCGGGCTCAGGATAACGGGCGAAATGCCCGGCAACAGCGGGGATATTATAAGGCTCGAGGTTTACGTGGAGGGCAGGGAAACGCCGATTACGACATTCGCGGAGATAAAATGGACAAAACCCGGTGAGGATGAGACAAAACTGTTCGGCCTGGAGTTTTTAATTCTCAAAGACGCGGACAAGGAAACAATAAACGAGCTTATAGGAAACGATTGAACCGGCGGCTTGGCGGCTTGGCAGCTTGGCAGCTTGGCAAAAACAAGCAACAAGCAACAAGCAACAAGCAACAAGCAAGAGGGGGATATAACATATCCGAATAAAATGAGTGGTTCGTGGTGTTGCAGCGGCAGGAAGCCCGGGAATATTAGTGACGGTTATGCCGCGCTGTCCGGGGGCGCGAAAAGCAGGGGCGCGCAGTACCGCACAAACATTTCGTGTCATACCCACAATGAGCCCGGGGCTGCGGGAATATTGGCCTCTACGAAGACAAAATTATTTAGGCATGGCGGAATCCATAAATAATTGACAGAACCTGTAAATTTTGATATTATAATTTTACTGAAAAAATTGAAATTATGCTTAAAATAAAAGGTTTTTTTTATTGCGCGTAATGAAATTGTTTACCTGAAAGGGGTTTTTGTATGAAAAAATTGCTTCTGACAGCTGTGTTAACCTGTTTTATCGCTTCGGCAGGCTGTATAGGCGGCCAGGACGAGGAGGAAATGTCGATTTCCCTCGACATAAGCGGCGGAAAGGAGCTTCAGGAACTGGAAGAATTACAGGACCTGGTTAAAAAGCAAAAAGACCAGCTTAAAAAAATGGAGAAAAAACTTACCCAAAAGAAAAAATCAGCCTCAAAATCAGAGATAAAAAAACTCAGAAAGGAAATAAGCGAGCAAAAATCCCGCGTAGTAAAGGCGTCTAAAAAGGTTACTTCCGTAAAGTCGTCAAAGGGAAAATATGTATGGAACATGTTCATGGGAGTGGCCAGCCATAGTTTTTACAAGGGTTATAATATACTTCCGCCGCTTGATTTCAAGTGGAAGTTCAGGGCAGGCTCGGGTTTTGACGCCACGCCGATAATAGGAAAAGAAAACATTTACATAGGCTGCCTTGATAATAATTTTTACGCGATAGACAAGGGCTCGGGGCAGGCTTCGTGGAAGATGCCGTCACAGGGCGCTATTTCCGGCACAGCCGCGCTTTACGGCGGGCTTTTATATTACGGCACAGAGGCAGGTATGGTTTTCGCGCTGGGCGCCTCCTCCGGCAAGGTGGCGTGGAAGAAAAGGCTGGAGGGGCAGATAAAATTCGCCGCTCCCGCTGTATATTCAGGTATTGTTTATATAGGAACCATGGACCCGCAGTTCGTGAATAATTATTTTTACGCGCTCAACAGGAAAACAGGGAAGGAAATCTGGAAGAAAAAAATAACCAGGCCAATAGCCTCATCCGCGGCCATAGCGAACGGAATGGTGTACACGGGCTCGCTCGACGCGTCCATGTACGCTTTTGACGTGGAGAGCGGCGAGCTGCAGTGGAAATTTCAGTCGGGCAGCGCCATATCCTCGACTCCGGCGGAAAACGAGGGCACGCTTTATTTCGGCTCCGACGATAAAAAACTTTACGCGCTGGACTCGATAAACGGCGGGGTAAAATGGGCATTTACCGCCGGGGGGTACCTGCGCTCTTCGCCGGTTGTTAAGGACGGCGTTGTTTACATAGGATGCAATGACAAACACGTCTACGCCGTAAGCGCGGCGAACGGCAAACTTATCTGGAAGAGGAAGCTGGAAGGCAAGGTGCTGGGTACGCCTTTTCTGGTAAATGAAATAGTTTACGTAGCCGGCGGCAAACAGCTGGCCGCGCTCGACGCGAAGAGCGGGGAAATAAAGTGGTCGGAAAAATATGAGAAAAAAATCAATTCCTCCTGCGTTGGAGAAAACGGTATTATATTTTTCGCGGACAAGGACGCGTCTGTTTACGCGCTCGAATCGGTGGCGCGGTAATGAGGCATGGCAGGGAGGTCGGCGGCTGACATATGGGAAGAAGAAGAAAAGTAAAATTCGGGCTCAGGTACAAGATTGCCATCCTTATTTTTTCCCTGGTTATAATTACAATGGGTGTTGTTTTTGCCTATACCATAAATATGAACCTCAAAATGCAGGAGAGGGAGGTCAAAAGAAACGCCAGAAAGGTAGCGGAATCGTTGAGCGCGCTGCGGCTTGTTACCTCGTGGAAGAGCGAGGACGTAAACTGGGCGGTATACGAGAAATACATGGACATACTTTCCAAGCTCGACAGGAACATCCTGCTTATGGCGATAAGGGGCGGGGATAAAAATATAATGGCCTCCTCGGTCAATACCGCGCTCATAAAAAAAGATTTTGAGGATGTCGAGATTAAAAAAGGGAAAAAGAGTATGGTGAAGGGCCTTATAAATACGAAAATAAAAGATGTCCTGAAAATCGAGATGCCCATTACCATAAAGGGCGAGGATTTTGCCGGCGTAGTGATAAAATTTTCAAAAAAGGCGAATATCCAACGGATAAATATAATGATAGCGAACATGGTGATACTTACGGTTATACTGCTCGCGGCCGGGTTCGCGGGAGCCTGGCTGCTTTCCAGGCTGATAACGGGTAATTTTAATATAATAGCGGCGGGAATGAGGAAGGTGGCCCGGGGGAACCTTAACGTAGAGGTTAATGTAAAGTCCAATGATGAAACAGGGGTTTTGGCGGATGATTTTAACAGGATGATAGTGGAGCTCAGGGAAAAGGTCAGGATAAAAGACGCTTTTGAGACCGTTGCCGACGGTTTGAAGGACATGGACGATTTGAAAAAGGCGTACAACATACTGACTTACCAGGAGATGACGGATAAAATAACAAAAGGTTATACGCCGCCGGCAAAAGGGAGGGCAACTCCGGCTGTTTTTGTTTTTATAGATACTTCCTCTTTTTCGGCCTTTACATACGAGCTTATCAGCGACGAAATGAAGGAAATAATAGAAAAATTTGTTTCAAAGATTTCGATGACCGCGCTGGAATATCAGGGCGCGGTTTACAGGGTTACGGAAAATTACGTGCTTCTGAGCTTTGGTTACCCTTTTATACACGAGGACGACGCGAAAAGAGCCCTTATTTCCACTGTGGAGATAAGGAAGGAGCTTGTCTCTATGGTAAAGGGCAGGATTACGCTCGGCTGCGATATCGAGGATTTTTCCGTCAATTTTATTCTGCTGAAAGGCAGTGTTACGGGAAATTTTCTGGACCCGGTTACCGCGGAGAACTATAAGGCTGTGCATGATTATCTTAAGTTCGCGGGCAAATACGGGGAAAAGAAAAAATACAGCGTAGATGTGTATACTGCCGGCGAAACCGCCGGCGCCACGGAAAAACTGGCGGAGTACGAGAGCGTAGATTCGGTCGCGTTATCAGACGGTTCGTCCCTGCCTCTTTACAGGCTTAAGGGAACAAAATTTTAGGAAAAGGTGGTAATGTTGGAAAATAACCTGAATTATTACGAAATACTCGAGATTTACCCTGCCGCGGCGCAGGAGGAAATAGACAACGCCTTCAGGATGGCGCTTTATAAGTGCCATCCGGATCACAATCCTGACAGGCCTGAATGGGCGCATGAAAGGACTGCCGCGGCGGTCGAGGCTTACAATATACTTTCCAACCCGATGAAGCGGAAAATTTATAATTTTCTGATTTTTGCCAAGATTAGAAAAGCTCCGGAGGAGGAAAAGTTCAATATATTCCAGGGGGGGAAGAAAAAAAAATACGCGGAGGCGGTTAAGTGTTTCAAAGAAGGGGTGGAGCTTTTTGATGTCGACCGGCCTACTTCGCTGTTGAAATTTCAGCAGGCGTATGGTACATATAAAATGAGCGCCGCTGTTTACAACATGGGCGTTGTATACACGCATATAAACAAGCTTAGTGAGGCGCTCAGGGCGTTTAAAGAGGCGGCCCGGCTCGATAAGGGCAACACGCATTTTGAAAAGACAGTTGAGCGTATACAGGAGCTCATGAAGGAAATAGACAGGGCGAGAAAATAGAATCAAAACTTAAGGCTGAAAATTAAAACAAAAGAAGGAATACCGGAATCTGAAATAAGGCAGGGAGAGGTAATTGGCTAAGATAATAGGGATAGATTTAGGAACAACAAACTCGTGCAGCGGGCTTATAGAGGATGGGAGGCTGCTTATTATCCCGAATGACGAGGGTTTCAGGACCACTCCCTCTATGGTGGCCTTTACAAAGGAAGGGTCTCTCCTCGTAGGCAACGCGGCGAAGAGGCAGCAGGTAATGAACCCGGAAAATACGGTTTTTTCCGTGAAAAGGTTTATGGGGAGGAAGTACTCCGACAGGGTGGTTGCCGGCGACCTGAAAGTTGTGCCGTATAAAATAAAGTCAGCCCCGAACGGAGATGTAAGGATAGAGGCAGGAGGCAAGGTTTACTCTCCCCCGGAAATTTCCGCCATGATACTCATGAAAATAAAAAATGACGCCGAGGCTTACTTAAAGGAGAAGGCGGGAAAAGTTGTTGTAACCGTGCCCGCTTATTTCAATGACTCCCAGAGGCAGGCGACAAAGGACGCGGGCAAGATAGCCGGCCTCGACGTAGTAAGAATCATAAATGAGCCTACGGCCGCGGCGCTGGCCGGCGGGTTTGACAGCAAGACAAAAATGAACATAGCCATATACGACCTCGGCGGGGGAACCTTTGATATTTCCATACTAAAGCTCGGCCAGGGCGTTTTTGACGTCTTGTCCACGAGCGGAGACACCCACTTAGGCGGCGATGATTTTGACCAGAAGATAATCGATTTTCTTTTGGCGGAGTTTTTGAACCAGGAGGGCATCGATTTGAGGGGCGACAGGGTCGCCCTGCAGCGGTTAAAAGACGCGGCTGAAAAGGCAAAGATAAACCTTTCGACCCTGGATTCGGTCGAGATAACTCTGCAGTTTTTGGCGGTTACAAAAGAAGGGCCCAAACACCTTCAGACAGAGCTTACAAAGGAAAAGCTCGAGGAACTCACCATGGACATAGCCGAGTCAACGGCCGGGCCGTGCGAAAAGGCGCTTACCGACGCCGGGATCAGGGCCTCGGACGTGGACGAGATTGTGCTTGTGGGCGGGCAGACAAAAATGCCGCTTGTGAGGGAACTGGTAAAAAATATTTTCAAAAAAGAGCCGTATTCGGGAATAAATCCGGACGAGGCAGTGGCCGCGGGCGCCGCGCACCAGGCGTCCATACTAAAGGGCGATATAAGGGACATACTCCTTCTGGACGTGACGCCTTTTTCAATGGGAATTAAAACAGAGGGCGGGATATTTTCCAAGATAATAGAAAAAAATTCCTCCATCCCGACGAGAAAAAGCGAGGTCTATACAACAACAAAGGACGACCAGGCTTTTGTCAGGATAGAGGTTTATCAGGGCGAGAAACCCATGGCCGCGGACAATAAGATGATAGGGACCTTCGACCTTGTCGGCATAAGGCCGGGCAGGAAGGGCAGCGCCAAGATAAATGTTATGTTTGACATAGACGCGAACGGCATACTTAAGGTTTCCGCGAAGGACAGGCAGACAGGAAAACAGCAGGAAATTAAAATAACGCCCGATTCCGGCCTGAGCGGCTCGGAGGTGGAAAGGATGCAGGCGGACGTGGGCAGCGATTTCGCGTCCAAACTTTCAAAGGGCGAAAAAATACAGGCCCCGCAGGAGTACAGCAAGGCAAAAGAAC
>CAZHOD010000049.1:0-9042 GCA_964534075.1 uncultured Spirochaetia bacterium | reverse complement strand
TGCTGCGAAGGCAGTCAGTTGATTGGGGATGGAAATGAAAATTGTTTTTACAACATCCCTGTGGACAAATTGCGTTAAAGAGTATATAGTATAAAAAATTTCAGAAAGAAGGAGGCGCGTTAAGTGGGCTGCGAAATTTTCACCGATTACACGCTCATAGCGGGGGCGGCTTTTATACTCGGGCTTTTGTTTGTGCCGGCCGCGATAAAAATCGCTTTTAAATACGGCATTGTGGACAGGCCCGTTACAAAACTGAAAAAACATAAAAAACCCGTGGCGTACCTCGGGGGAGTAGCTATTTACCTGGCTTTCCTTCTTCCGGTTATAGGCGCGAAGTTCATGATGCACGGCACCATAAAAGGGGTAATAGGCATAACTGCCGGCGCGACCATTATCATGATAATGGGGCTCATCGACGATATCAAAAACCTGGGGCCGTATACAAAACTGGGGGTCGAGCTGATTGTGGCCCTTGTTTTAATAAAGGTAAATATGAACATAAAATTCATGGATAATAATATTTTTAACTGGGCCCTTACCATATTATGGGTTATAGGTATCACAAACGCGATGAATATTATAGATATTATGGACGGGCTTGCCGGGGGCGTGGCCCTGGTCGCTTCGGCGGCGTTTTTTACCGTTGCCCTCATCGCGGGCAGAATGAATGACATGATCCCCGCCGCCGCGCTTTTTGGTTCGCTTTGCGCGTTTCTTATATTCAACAGGCAGCCCGCCCGTGTGTACATGGGCGACGCGGGGTCCCTGTTTCTGGGATTTATGCTGGCTTCGCTGGCGCTGAACGAAAGTTATACAGTTAAAAATCATGTGGCTGTCCTCAGCCCGCTTCTTATACTCGGCGTACCTATTTTTGATAGTTGTCTTGTCATGGCCGTACGAATCGGCAAGTGACTGCTTCCGCTATCCGGCTCGGACGACCACCTTGCGCAGCGTCTGGTTATGATAGGGCTTTCAAAGCAAAAAACGGTTATATTTCTCGTGATGCTGACTTTTATTCTGTCCATTGTAGCGGTTATATCCACGTTTCTCGATACGGCAGGCGCGGTTGTGCTGTACCTTTTTGTGGGTATTGCCGCGCTTTTGTTTGCCGTGCTTGTGATGTCCGTGGATATGAAACATTATCATATAAAACACAGGCAAAAATGAAAACGGTTATAATAGGAGGAGGAATCGCCGGCCTGGCCGCGGCATGCAGGATGAAAGGCGAATGCGTGGTGCTGGAAAAAGAACAAAGGCCGGGTGGGTTATGCAGGACGGAAAACCGCGGCGGGTTTATTTTCGATTATACCGGGCATTTCCTTCATATGAGAAAAAATGAGACTAAAAAGTTTATCTTTGATTATCTGCGGGTTCCGGTAAAAAAAACAGCCAGGAAAGCGTTTATTTTCAGCAAAGGCGCCTTTACACGGTACCCCTACCAGTCGAACAATTACGGGCTCCCTTCAGGCGTAATAGAGGAAAACCTGGCCGGATTTTTAAAGGCAAAATTTTCCGGGCGTAAAAAAGCAGGGAACTTCAAAGAATGGGTAATTTCGGCTTTCGGCGAAGGTATAGCGAAAAATTTTATGCTGCCTTACAATGAAAAATTCTGGAAATACCCGCTCGATAAGCTTACGCTGCGCTGGATGGGGAGGTTCGTGCCTTCGCCTTCCATAGAAGACGTGGTAAAAGGGCTTGAGCCCAAAGAAAGCGGCGGGGCAGGGTATAATGTCAGTTTTTATTACCCGAAAAAGGGAGGGATAGAGGAAATAATTAAAAAAATGCGCGAAAAAGCGGAAAAAAATATAATTACGGGGGCGGAAGTAAAAAAAATAGACACAAAAAACAGGTATATTTATTACGGCAGCAGTAAAATAAAATATGAAAAAATTATATCGACCATGCCGCTTAATAAAATGGCGAAAATAACAGGAATCAAAAAACTTAAAGAAAGGGCGGGGAAACTCAGGGCTGTTTCTGTTTACGCGCTAAACATAGGTTTTAAACCGGGAAAAAAAATCAATATGCACTGGGTCTATTTTCCCGAAAAAAAATTTCCTTTTTACAGGGCGGGGTTTCCTTCCGCGGTCTGCTCCCGGTGCGCGCCTGCCGGGTATAATTCGGCCTTCGCCGAGGTGAGTTTTTCGAAAACGCCGCCGCGCGGGGTAAAGGAAAAAATAATAAACGGGCTGCTTGAAACGGGGATTATAAGAAAAAGAAGTGATATAAAAATGTCTTTTGACATGGTTATAAAGGACGCTTATGTTATATATGACAGGGAAAGGGAAAAAATCGTGCCGTTTCTAAAAAAAGAACTGGCAAAAAGGGGTATCTATACCGCCGGCAGGTGGGGTAACTGGGAATATTCCAGCATGGAAGACGCGATACTGGAAGGCTTCGGCGCCGCGGACAGGATTGCGGGGCAAAAATGAAAAAAGTGGCGATAGTAATTACAAAGCTCGAACTGGGAGGCGCGCAGAAAGTAGCGTTATACCTTTCGGAAAAGCTGGACAGGAAAAAATACGAAGTGTATTTTATTACCGGCGCGGGCGGACTCCTGGACATCGAGGCGAAAAAAATAAGAGGGGTTAAAAAGGTATTTTTAAAAGAAATGAAACGGCCTGTCTCTCCTTTGGATGATATCAGGGCTTTTTTTAAACTCAAAAAATATTTTACTGAAAACAAAATCGACATTGTGCATACGCATTCTTCAAAAGCGGGTTTCCTCGGAAGGCTGGCGGCGGCGGCAGCGGGCGTACCTTATATAATACACACAATACACGGGTTTTCGTTCCATGAATACCAGAACCCTTTTATACATACTCTATATGTTTTGCTTGAAAAATTCGCGGCGGCAAAAACAAACCACCTCGTGGCAGTGGGGGAAGACGTAAAAGAATACGGACTTAAAAAGGGCGTGGGAAAGCCCTCAGAATATTCAGTTATACGGGCGGGCGTTAATCTTTCCCTTTTCGCGGGGGCAAAACCGGACAGGGAGGCCTTCGCGAAAGAAACCGGGCTGACGCAAAATGGTTATGTCGTTGGTATGCTTGGTAATTTTAAAAAACAAAAAAATCCGTTTGAATTTATTGAGATAGCAAAGGAGACAATAAAGGCCGGCCCCGGAATAAAATTTGTTTTCGGCGGGGGAGGGAGCGCGGAGGAAAAGAAATTATTTAATGAAAAAATTACGGAGTTTGGCCTGGAAAAAAGCGTTGCAGCCGCGGGCTGGGTGAAAGAACCCGAAAAATTCATGAAAACCATAGATGTATTTCTTTTGACCTCGCGCTGGGAGGGCCTGCCCTGTACCCTGGTGCAGGCCGCGGCAGCGGAAACTCCGTGTATAGCCGCTGATATCGCGGGAAACAGGGAATTTTTAAAAAAGCTCGGAACCGGAACGCTTTATGAACCGGGAAATTACAGGGAAGCGGCGGAAAAAATACTGCTTTTTAAAAATATGAAAAGGCCGGAAGAAAAGTACGGGCCGAAAACACGGAAAATATTAAGGGAATTCGATCTCAAATATATGCTAAAAAAACACGAAGAACTGTATGATAAAGTTTAAAGGCAGTAAACGGGAAATGAAAAAAAACCCGGGATGAGCCGGCTTTTGAATAAACATATGAATATAAATCATTTTTATGCGTAAACATTTTTACCTGTTTCGGCGTCTAAACCCAAAACACAAAAAAAGGCACGGGTTTAAATTACCGGAAGGGCGGTGGTATAAACAGTAAAAACAGGTTAAAAATACTTCACTTTTTTTAATGTTTGTGGTATATTTTATGGGAACAAAATATAAAGGAGGGTTTGTTATGAAAAAATTTGTGGCTTTTTTTATGGTTTTATCGCTGTGCGCGGGATCGGCGCTTTTTGCCGGCGTGACCGAAAAAGTGGAAAAACTCATGGACACTAACCAGTCCAGGGAAAGGACATATTATCCCAGGGACATGCGGCCGAATCTTGTTAAAGGGCATTTCGGGTACCCTTACATGGCGGGCGCGACCTATTCTTACAATATAGACCAGATGTTCGCTGTTGGAGTAGGCGCGGGCCTTTATTTCCCGGGCGTTTCCGCCGGAATCAATTTTACGATGTACCCCCTTCCCAATATCGTGAGCCCGTATATAGGCGCGGGTATTTCTTATCTGGGTACCGCTTTTCAGTCCAGTGTTTTCGCCGCGAACGCGGAGGCGGGAATAGATTTCGCGCTGGACAACGGTTTCTGTATAAACCTGGGGGTTGTTTACCTTGTAAGCTTCGCGGAGTCGGAAGAGACATTCGGCACGGCCTGGGGAGACACAAAAACAGAATTTAACGACCTCGGCATCCAGATGGGGGCGGGAGTAAGGTTCTGATATTATTAAAAGATAATAAAAAGGAGGAAAATTATGAAAAAAGTACTTGTTGTTTTTTTCGCAGTTGTTATCGCGTTTTTGGCGTCGTCTTGCGCGACATCATCGGTTAAAAGGGTCTCAAGTGACACCATTACGGACCTTTCCGGCAGGTGGAACGATACGGACGCCCAGCTTGTAGCCGAAAAAATAGTAAGCGATATGCTGAACGGCGGCTGGCTGAGAAAGTACCTGAAAAGTCACGGCAAAGAGCCCAGAATAATAGTCGGCACTTTGAAGAACAGGACGGACGAACATATAAGCGTGATGACCTTCAGAAAAGATATCGAAAGGGTCCTGACAAATTCCGGGGACGTAAGGTTCGTGGCGTCAAAAGCGGAGAGGGAGGAAATGCGTGAGGAAAGGGCGGACATGCAGGAATATGCCTCTGAATCCACAAGGAAAAGGTTTAAGAGGGAGAGCGCCGCTGATTTTATGATGAAGGGGGTTTTAACCTCAATACCGGATACCAGGGGAGGAAAAAAAGCGGTTTATTATCAGTTTGACGCCGAGCTTTTTGACACCGAAAACAATGAAAAGGTATGGGTCGGGCAGAAAAAAATTAAAAAAATGATAGAAAGATCCAATATCGGGTTTTAAGAATAACACGAAATGGCCGGTACTGCTTTGTTCTGAGAAAAGCGGTACCGGCTTTTTTTCTGCAACGTATTGCAGCCGCGGGCGGAGGGCCGCGGGCAGTAAATCACGGAGGTTGTGATGAAAAAATTTCTCGCGCCGTTTTTGGCGTTCGCGCTTTTGTTCGGCAGCGGGTGCGGAAAAAGGTTTTATGAACGGCTTGATATGCGCGTGGCTGCCGGCGAATTGCAAACAGCGGAAAAAATGGTCGATTTGGAAAAAAAGCAGCAGAAAGAAGGGGTTTATAACAAACAAAAAAACAAACTGCTTTATTATTTTGACAAAGGCGCCCTGGCCCAGGCGAACGGTGATTACGGGGATTCCACGGAAACGCTGAATAAGGCGGACAGGCTGATTGAAAAATATTATACGCGTTCCATAGGCGACGAAACATGGTCCTTTTTTTCGAACGACCTTAACCTGAAATACAGGGGAGAAGATTTTGAGCAGGTTATGGTCAATATTTACAAGGCCCTTAATTTTATGTATTCGGGTGATTTCAGGGGCGCCAGAATCGAGGCGAAGAAAGTCGATTTTAAACTCAATACCTTTGAGGACCGGGCCGGGGAAAACGCTTTTTATGTCGATGACGCCCTGGCGAGGTATATATCGGCTTTTGCCTACGAAGCCCTGGGAGAACCGGACGACGCGTATATAGATTATAAAAAAAGTTACAGGGTCTATAAAAAGTACCGCGGGGATTACGGGGCTGAAATACCGGAGCAAGTAAAAAAAGATATTATGAGGCTCGCGGAAGCCAGGGGTTTTTATGATGATTTAAAGAAATGGGAAGAAGAATTCAAGGGTGTTGAATACGAAAAATACAGCCGGCTTAAAAACATGGGCGAGGTTTTGATAGTTATATATGACGGTATGCCGGCTTATAAAAAGGACAACAACGGCGTGCCTTATTTCAAAAAAAGGGGGTACGCCCTGGCGTCGGTTAAGGTAAAAGCCCGGGAGGGATACTATCCCGGGTTCGTGGCGCAGAACGTAAGCGAGATGGCGGTAAAAAATCTTGAAAAGAAAAACGCGCTGATACTTCTTAAGGCCGCTGCCCGGAGGGTGGTTAAAGGAATAGCGAAGGAAATTCCGGTACTCAACCTTTTTATAGGAAAGGAAAAAGCTGACACAAGGTGCTGGCGGACCGTGCCGGCAAGGTTTATAATGGTAAGGGTGCCGGTAAATCCCGGGAAAAACGTGCTTGAAATAGAAATGGAGCTTTATTCAAAGAAAAAGAAAACCGAAATAAAAAAGATTGAGGTTGAAATACGAAAAGGAGAGAAAAAGGTTTTGCCGTTTTTCGTGTACAGTATTTAGCGGGCTGTCAGACAATTAAATCAAGAGGCGGGGAATACATGAAGTTAAGGATATGGCTGGTTTTGTTTATGGTTCCGTTGTTTTTTGCCGGCTGCGGAACGCTGACACATTACAAAAAAATAGATAACTTTATGCTGTCGGGAAAGTACGGGGCGGCGGATAAAACGCTGACTGCTGAGAAAAAACAGTATAAAGGAGAGCATGAACTTCTTTATTATTTTGACAAGGGCACAATACTCCAGGCCCTTGGTGAATATGATTCCAGCGCGGCTTATTTGAATAAAGCCGAGCTGAAAATAGAATCATTATACACAAAAAGCGTGACAAAGCATGTAAGTTCTTTTCTTACAAACGACATGAACCTGCCCTATGAAGGCGAGGAATTCGAGCAGGTTATGGTGCATATAATAAAGGCGCTTAATTTTTTATACAAAGGTGATTTTAACGGGGCTCAGGTGGAGGCGAGAAAGGCGGACCACCGGCTCAACCTTCTCGTTGACAGGTACGAAGGAAAACCGATTTACCAGGAAGACGCGATGGCGCGCTATCTGGGAGGGCTGGCGTACGAAGCCGCGGGCGAGCTGGATCATGCCAGAATCGATTACAAAAAAAGCTACAGGGCATACGCAAAATACAGAAAAATGTACGGGACATCCGTTCCAAAGCGGGTAAAAAAGGATTTATTAAGAATTCTGGAAGCCCTTGGCTACAGAGAGGACCTGGCGGAATACAGGAAAAAATGGGGAAATATTTCTTTTACAAATTACAGAAAACTCAGGAGGCAGTCCGAACTCATAGTCGTTGTATATGACGGCCTGGCTCCCTACAAGGTAAGTAAATATATAAAGTCGCCGGTCAAGGACAAGAAAGGCAATGTCCACATGATAAGGGTCGCTTTCCCTTATTTTAAAAAAAGAGGTTATGTGGTATCGGGCGCGGTTTTGGAGTCGGGAGGGGCAAGCGTAAGGAGTTTTATTGCTGAGGATATAACAAAAATAGCTGTGAAAAACCTGGAACATAAAAATGCTTTGATAAAGGCAAAGGCAGTAGCGCGCGCCGCGGCGAAATATTTCGCAGGCAGGGCGGTAAGCAATGACGGGAAAAATAAGCTGCTGGGCATGCTGGCCGACATATATTCCTGGGCGTCGGAAAAGGCCGATACACGCAGCTGGAGGACACTGCCTGCCAGGTTTCATATCATAAGGGCGAAGCTTAAGCCGGGCACGCACCGGGTCAAAGTCAACCTTTCTTTAATCGGCGGCGGGTCCAGGCAGGAAGTAATCGAAGTTAAGCTGAAAAGAGGGCAGAAAAAGGTAGTGCCTGTTTACGCCTTCAATTGAAAGGGTGGGAATTGACCGGCGCTTTTACCGATATTATCAGGATGTTTTATTCCCCTTCAAAAGTATTCAGGAGGGCCCGGGAAAAAAGCGCGGCAGGGCCGGCCGCGGTGCTTTTTGTTTTAAGCCTGGCTTTCGCGGTACTTTTTTATATTTATCATGTTAAGGGCAAGGAAACCTTTTACCCGGTTTTTATGGTGTTTCCCGGAGAAAACTATTATTTTTACCAGGCTTTATTCTACCTTCCATTAAGCGTTATCGTGCTTTTTACGGCTTCTTTTTCCATAAGGAAAATTTCCGGGTTAATGGGAGGGGCGGGTGAGTTTTCCGGCCTTACAAAATCCCTTGTCTATTCCATATACGCGCCGTGGTACCCGCATTTTTTATTCGACGCCGTCTTTGTAAGCGCGGCGGTGCATCATTTCGCGCTCGGAGGAAGTGTGCTGCTTTCATATATATATACCGTGCTGGCGGTGAAGGACAATGAAAAAATGGGGGTGCGCAAGTCAGTTATTGCCTCCTCAGCAGGGCTGCTGGCCGCGGGTGTTCTGAATTTTATTTTTATAAGGTAAAAAAAGGGCGGCCGCACAGGGCCGCCCTACAAATAACCGTAATATTTTAGTTTTATTTAGTCTTCCAGTTCTTCTTCCAGGTCGAATTCAGGCTCGGGAAGGGGTTTGCCCTCTATAAGGACTATTTTGCCTTTGAGCCTTTTCATGTGCCTTTTGAAATATTTGTCGATTTTTTCTATGTTCCTTCTGTATTTAAGGACCGAATCTTTGTTGTCTTTTTCATATTTCAGGGCTTTTATGAGTTTTCCGAGGTATTTGTCTTTCAGGCCGATGTATTTTTTAAGGTGTTTGTTAAAAGCGACAACGTCATCGCCGTGTGTGGTTCTGTACATACTGATCCATATCTGTATTTCATCCAGTATTTCCTGGGCCTCGTAAATTTCCTCTTTCGGCTCATAATATATCACTTCCTTCGATGTTACGGATTCCTCGCCGGACTCCTTTTCCGTAAGTTCCCCGCCGGAAAGTTTGGTTGACCTTTCCTGGTCATAGGAAGAGCTTACCTCTTCCTGCCTTATCGCCTTAATCCCGTCCCCGATAAGGCCGGTGACGTCATAATAAGGTATGACTATCCTGTTCTCAAACGAGTTTTCCTCGGTGTTTTCCGGGACATAAGCGTAAGCCGCGGCGGCAAGAACAAAGATCGAAAGCAGGGCAAAAATCTGAATTTTTTTCATTTTAAATACCTCCTTCTTATTTTACCGGTTAGACGCCGGCAGCGGTAATTTGGTTTACGTAAAAAGTTTATTATAAAGAGGGGGAATAGTCAAGACAATAAGCAAC
>CAZHOD010000048.1:0-9080 GCA_964534075.1 uncultured Spirochaetia bacterium | reverse complement strand
CGCCGATACAAAGGTGGTGGAGGCGGTTATTAGGGTGAGGAAAAAAAAGATTAACATAATACCCGGCCACGACGGGGAGTTTGGTAAAATATCCATTTTCAGGGATTTGAAAGAACAAGGAGGTATCAGAACGGGCAGGCAAATGAGGATGTTCGGGGAATAAGTATGAAAAAATATATCAGGGACATAATCATATTTGTTTTTATAGTCTTTATGGGCTGCAACATGATACTCAACTACAGGGCGAGGCCCATGGTTACGGAGTTCAGCCCGGGTACGGGTTACTTATTTATTTTTTCCGCTATACCGGACAGGGTTACCTTTGTGGGGTTCAACCTGGGAAATATGAGCGCTCCGCTTTTGACCGTGGATTTCGATTTGGCCAGCCTGCTGACAGGCGATTACGCCCGCTCGGTTGACGGCATAACCGCGACGGGGATAAAACTTAAATTTGTCAAAAAGAAAAACAAAAAAAAAGGCTCCGGCGGGAAAAAATTTGTAATTCCTTTCTGCCGGTACCTGAAGATAAGGGGGGGGAAGATAATATACGAGGACCCGGAGCAGGGGGTGAGTTTCAGGATAAACGGAATTAAAGGAGCCTCGCGGTATAAGAAAGCCTCAAAAAAGACCGAGGAAAAAATGGTGCTGAACTGCGAAGGGCATATTATGGGGAGGGAAAACGACACAGCGGGGCTTAAAATGTATTTTCACCCCTATCACAGGAACAGGTTCAGTTGTAATATATTCGGGACAAAAATACGCGCGGATGTATTCGAGCCGCTTTTTAAGAAATACAAACTAAAAGTGGAATCGGGCATTATGAATTTCCTCTTGCAGATAAAAGGAAAAGACAGAAAAGTATATGTGAATAATTATATGGAACTGAAAAACTTAAAGATAAAAGAGGATATAGGCCCGGATTTGAAGGCGCTTTTTAATGTTTCGTATGAGCAGTTAGGAAACTACCTGACCGACTCAAACGGTAATTTGTATGTTGCTTTTGATTTTACCCTGGATGACAGCGAGTTCCTTGATCTTCCGCGTATATACGCGGAAAAATTCGCGGATGATGTCGGCGGCAGGATAAAAGCGGGAGTGATGACAGCGCCTGTAAGGGGCGTCGTGGGCCTTATATGGAACCTGACCGGCGAAAATATATTCAGGATATTTAACCTTTTCGGAGGAGAATAATAATATTTATTAACACAAATTTTTGTTACAGGAGGAATGTATGAAAGGAAGGGAAAGGTACGTTCTGGAGCATATAACGGATGATTCATGGAGGATGTTCAGGATAATATCGGAATTTGTGGACGGTTTTGAGCTGATGGCCGACATTAAAAAAGGCGTTTCCTTTTTCGGCTCGGCGCGGCTCACGCCGCGGGATAAGTATTATAACGCGGCGGAAAAAACCGCTTACCTGCTCGCGAAAAAAGGCATGTCGGTAATAACAGGCGGAGGGGGAGGGATAATGGAGGCGGCTAATAAAGGAGCGTCGCTGGGGGGAGGCGTGTCAGTGGGGCTGAACATAGAACTGCCCCACGAGCAGCAGCCTAATAAATACGCAAACATGCGCCTGGGGTTCAGGTATTTTTTCGCGAGAAAGGTTATGTTCGTAAAATACGCCACTGCTTTTGTTGTTTTTCCCGGTGGCTTCGGCACCCTTGACGAGCTTTTTGAGGCGTTGACGCTTATACAGACTAAAAGAGCCAAACCTTTTAAAGTGGTGCTTTACGGGAAAGAGTACTGGGAAGGGCTGGTAAACTGGATAAAACAGAACGCCCTGGAACTGAAATGCGTTTCTCCCTGTGATACAGGCCTTTTTGAGGTTGTGAACAGCCCGGATCAGGTGGTTAAGGTGCTGAAAAAAACGGGGAAAAAATGAGAAAAAAAGCTGTATTTTTTGACGCGGGCGAGACCCTGGTTTACAGGAACCCGTCCCTCGAAACCATAGCGTTAAGGTATTTTGAAAAAGGTAAGCGCGTGGTAAGCAGGGATAAGCTAGAAAAGGCAATGCGCGGGGCCGCCGTCGATATGAAGATGATAGTCGAAAAGGGGCGGCTCTCGGATTCGGCAAAATGGAACGCTTATATGAAAAAAGTATACCGCAGGCTGGGTGTAAAAAATTTTCCTTTGGACAGCGAGCTGAAACACAGGCTTAAAAAAGGAACCAGTTTCAGGGCGCACAAAGATGTTTTCGCGGCCCTGAGGTTTTTACAGAGAAAAAAAATCATAACGGGTGTTATTTCAAACGCGCCGGCCGAACTGCGGGGTATCCTTAAAAAAACAAAACTATGGCGTTTTTTCGATTATATAGTGATTTCCGAACTGGCGGGCGCGGAAAAACCCGACAGGCGCATATTTAAAAAAGCGCTTTCCCTGGCCAAAGTAAGGCCCGAAGAAACCGTTTACATAGGTGATAATTACCTGGCTGATATTGCCGGAGCACGGCGGGCGGGAATCGAGCCGGTATGGCTGAGAAGGAGGGTTTTGAAAAATCATTTTTCCTTTACGGGCGCTGCGGCCGGAAAAACAAGAACGGTGAGGGATATGAAAAGTTTTGTTAATATGCTGGTAAAAGAGGGCTGGGTATGATTTCAATAGTGGCAGCGGTAAAGACGCTTAAAAAGAAAAGTGTTGTCACCGCGAATACCGCCGGGATAAAAGGCGCGGAACTTATAATCGCCGCCGGAAAAAATCCTTCGGCGCAGAGGAACCGGGCCGCGGAAAGGGCGGGGGGTGACATAATATATTTTGTTGATGATGACTCAATAACAAACCCGGCTTCCGTTAAAAAAGCCCTGGCGATTTTTAAAAAGCGCGGAAAAAAAACCGCTGTCGTGGGAGGGCCCGCGCTGACCCCAAAAAGCGATACTCTCCTGCAGAGGGTGTTCGGGGAGGCGCTTTCCGGCATTTGGGCATCGGGCAAAAGCGGCGCCAGGTACAGGAAAAAAGGGAAAGAAAGGTTATCAGGAGAAAAAGAGCTCATATTATGCAATATGTTTATCAGAAAATCCGTTTTCAATAAACTTTCGGGATTCAGGGAGAATCTTTACCCAAACGAGGAAAACGAGTTTTTGAACAGGATGAAAAAAAAGGGCTATGATTCAGTCTACAGCCCGGATGTTTTTGTGTTAAGAAGCGCCCGGAAAGATTTCCGAGGGTTTATAAACCAGTGTTTTAGCTACGGCAGTGGAAGGGCGCGGCAGATAAAGGCGCTTTTAACACCGGGGGATTTAATAAACGCGGTGCCCTCTGTTTTTCTGCTTTATCTTCTCGCGGCAGGGGTGTTCAGGGCGGGCCGGCGGTTCATGGCGCCTCTTTTTGTTTACCTTAATGTTACGGCGGCCTTTTCCCTTGCCGGGGCCATCAGGCTAAAAAGTGTTTTTTCTTTTTTTATTATGCTGGTTGTTTTTCCGGCGCTTCATGTCTCGTACGGAGCGGGTTTTATTTACGGGCTCATAAAGCGCGCGGGAAAAAGAAAACCCGGTAAAATACAGATAAGGAAAATCCGAAAATGAGGGTGCTTGTCCTTTCGTCACAGGCCGTAAACACCGGCTCCACAATGAGGGCTGAATACATTTATAAGTACCTGAAAAAAACAGGCGCACGGGCGGATTATATCAGGCCGCCTTTTAAGAGCCTGCCTTTTATGCTCGATTTTATTTTAACGCTTCCTTATTATTTTTTCAGGCTCATGAATAAGAATTATGAGGCCATAATTATAGTTAAGCCCTACCCAAATACAGTGCTGCCCGCGGTACTGTTGAAACGCAAAGGATCCCGGATTATAATTGACATAGATGATTTGGATTACGGTTACAGGGGAGGCGTGTTTTCTTTTATTATAAAGTTCATACAGGACAGGCTTGTCCCGGCCGCGGAGATGATAACATCCCATAATGACGAACTGATAAAGCTTATTAAAAAGAAATTTCCAAAGTTTAAAAACAGGGTTTACAAATTAAATCAGTGTGTCGACACGGACGTTTTTTCGCCCTCAAAGGCGAAAAAACGCGCGGTAAGGCGGATAAGGAAAAGATACGGAGGCGGGCCGGTCCTCTTTTATATGGCGAACCTGAACGTGGCAAGCTATCTGAGCGATATAATCGGGGCGGTTTCAAAAATAAAGACAGGGAACACAAAACTGCTGGTAGCGGGCGGCGGCCCGCTTTACGGAAAATACAAAAAAATGGCCGAAAGAAAAGGGGCGGGGGAAAAGGCCGTTTTTTTGGGCCCCCTTAAAAAAAGTGAAGTTGTAAATTATATCGCGGCATCGGATGTCTGCCTTGTTTATTACAGGAACGAACCTGTAAACAGGTACAGGGCTTCTATGAAACTCAGGGAATACCTGGCGATGAAAAAGCCGGTGGTTGCCACCCCTGTAGGGGAGATAAAAAAGTTCAGGGAGGCGGTATATTCCGGCGGTTATTCGCGGGTTTTTTTCGCGCGGGCAATAAAAAATTCCATAAAAAAGCTTGATAACAGGAGTAAAAAAGGGTATAAAATAGTGAAGCAGGAGTATACGTGGGGAAAAGAAATAAAAAAATTTTATAAATTTATCAGTAAAAGGGAAAAGTATGGATAACCGGAAAAAACAGGAAAAATACGCTGATTATTTTAATAAAGGCGAAAAAATACTGGAACTGGGAAGCGGAAGAGGGGCGTTCCTCGAAATCTGCGGGGAAAGAGGGATAGCCGCTACCGGGATTGATAAAAACCCGGATTGCGAATTAAAAAAGAAGAAGTTGAAAGTTGTTAAGGCTGATTTTGTAAAATACCTGGAAAAGGCGGAAAAATTACGGTTCGACGGCGTTTACGGACGGCATGTCGTGGAGCACCTTACGGAATCCAGCCTCAGGAGGGTTTTTAAAAATATAAGAAAAATATTAAAAAAGGGCGGGCGCCTTATAGTCATATTTCCGAACGTGAAAAATGTTCACGTCGCGTCACGCGATTTCTGGAAGGATGACACGCACATAAAGCCCTATTCAGTGGACTTTATAAGAAAAGAATTAAAAGCCGGCGGCTTCAAAATCATGGATTGCGGGCAGGATGACGGGAGCTGGGACAATTCTTTTTTTAAAAGGATTTACCGGAAAATAGCGGGGGCCTTATCCGGGGTGGATTTATCCCAGCCGCCCGATGTATACGTTGTATCACGCAAATAGAAAGCGGAGGTCTGAAGTTGAGTGAAGCTATGTACTGGAAACCGGTGCCGGTGGGTAAGGTTAGGTGCACGTTATGCCCCCACAGGTGCTTGCTGGCCAATAACAAAACGGGAATCTGCGGGGTGAGGTATAATAAAGACGGAGAGCTAAAAACAAAAATTTACGGAAGAATCAGTTCTTATTCCATGGATCCGATCGAAAAAAAACCCTTTTACCATTTTTTGCCGGGGGAGCAGGTATTCTCGATAGGGACATGGGGTTGCAACTTAAGGTGCACCATGTGCCAGAACTGGACAATTTCGCAGCAGGAAGTCCCGACAGAGGAGTTCGACCACGAGGATATAACGAGAATAGCGAAAGAAAATAAATCCATAGGAGTAGCTTATACCTACAATGAGCCGTTTATCGGTTATGAGTTCATGTATGACTGCGCGAAATACGCTTCTTCGCACGGCCTGAAGAACGTGATTGTATCCAATGGCTTTGTTTCCGAGCAGCCTTTAAATGAAATGCTTCCGTATATAGACGCGGTAAATGTAGACCTTAAAGGCAATTCCGAGGCTTTTTACAGGGAAATATGCGGGGGCCAGCTTTCCCCTGTAATGAGGACGATAAAGGATGTATATAACTCAAAAACACACATAGAGATAACGGTCCTTGTTATTCCCACGCTTAACGATAAAAAAGAGGATATAGAAGAGCTGAGGGACTGGATAGCGGATATATCCCCGGATATTCCCGTTCATTTTTCGGGGTATTTTCCCTCGTATAAAATGAATATCGACCCCACGCCGGTAGAGACGCTTATTTCCGCGCATAAAACAGCAAGTGAAAAACTGAATTACGTGTATATGGGAAACCTTTCCCCCGGCCATGGGGGGGGTGATACCCGGTGCCCGAATTGCGGCGCTGTCGTAATAAAAAGGGGAATAGACGGTGTTAATACCCCGATGCTTAACGACGGTTACTGCGGCAAATGCGGGGAAAAAATTTACGGCGTTTTTGAATAAAACTAAAAGTTAAAATTGAAAACTGAAAGCAGGGAATTAAACTAACGGAGGTTTATTTGAAACTGATACTCGCGTCAGGTTCGCCCAGGAGAAAGGAGATCCTGAAAAAATTTAATTTTAAGTTCCGGGTAATAAGGCCCAAAATCAACGAGGGGCTGTATTTAAAAAGGATGAAAGGCAGGGCCCCGGAATTTATAGCTTCCGTGCTTGCCCATGAAAAAGCGGAAAAAGCCGCGGAAAAAATCAAAAAAGGGGTGATTCTCGGCTCGGACACGATAGTGGCGCGGGCGGGCGAAATAATGGGCAAACCGCGGTCAAAAAAGGACGCGTTCAGGATACTTTCTGCCCTCAGCAAATCTGTTCATTATGTAATAACGGGAATCGCGCTTATTGACGCGGAAACAGGAAAATCAGCCGTTTCTTATGACGCGACAAAGATATTTTTTAAAAGGATGAGCCCGCGGCAGATTGAAAATTATATAAATAACAATAGTGTGATGGACAAGGCCGGGTCCTACGCCATACAGGAAGGGGCGGACCCTTTTGTGAGAAAATACGAGGGGTCTTATTACAATATCGTGGGCCTGCCCATAGAAAAGCTGAAAAAACTCCTGGAGGTTTTTGAAAAAATATAAGTTTTTGGTTTTATATTTTAACCTATAACCTGTAAATTACTTATCTATTTATCCTATGTCAGGTTCTGTTCGAATATTTCAATATCGGCTTTTTCCCTGAGGCGGGCAATGAGGTCGTCGAAAAGCTGGCTGAATTTAATTGTTTTAAGCCTGTTTTTCAGGCCGTCTTTTTTTTCAGGGTATTCATTTTCGTCAAAGGGCGTTGTTTTTGCTTTCGTTACCTTAAAGACGTAATATCCGTTTTCACCCTTAACAGGCGTGGAAACCGAATTTTCATTAAGGTCAAAGACCTCTTCTTTATAAGTTTCGGAATCTATCCCGCTTATCCCGGTTTCTTCCGTAAAATAACCCGTGGAATATACCTTTAGGCCGGTATCCCGGGCTGTTTCTGAAAAATTTCCCGGATTTTTTATTTCTCCGGAGAACTTTTCCGCCTTTTTCAGCGTAAGCCTCATGCCCTCGCTTTGCTTTAGCTCAGCCAGAACTTTATCCCTTACTTTTTCAAAAGTGGGCTCAAAGCCCTCGTCCCTGTCGCCTGCCTTTATTATATGGTAACCGTACTGTGTTTTTACAGGTTTGCTTATTTCACCTTTTTCAAGTTTAAAAGCCGCTTTTTCAAAATCCGGCACCATCATGCCCTTTTCAAACCATCCAAGTTCGCCGCCTTTTTCCGCGGTTCCCGGGTCCTGGGAGTATTTTTTAGCGAGTTCTGAGAAAGAGGCACCCCGGCTTATTTTCAGCACAAGCTCAGCTGCCAGTTTCTTCGCCTCCTCTTCCGTCCTTCCGGTGGGGGAGGTGGGCGAGGCGTCGGCCCTTATGAGTATGTGCGAGGCCTTTACGCGCGGGGGTTCAGCGTATTTTTGTTTGTTGACGGCGTAATAATCTTTCATCCTTTCCTCGCCGATTTTCAGTTCGCCCGGATAATTATTGTAGTTGAAATATACATATTTTGTTTTTATTTTTCTGTTCCTTTTTATAAAATACTGCCTGAGTTCGTCGTCTGTCAGGCGCACGCCGGACCAGAGAAAATTTCTCAGTTTCATTAATATAAGGCGTTCTTTTTGTTCGTTCTCGAATACTTCGGCCGGAATCCGTTCGGTGTATAAAAACCTCTGGTAAGCCTGCATTTTGAAGTTGCCCTGCTCATCCCTGAAAGCGGGGATGGAGGATATGGCCCGGGCAACCTCCTCATCGGTTGTGGAAACACCGAGTTTTTTGGCGTAATCCAGCTTCAGCCGGCGGTTAATAATGTTGTCCAGGAGTTTCTTTTTTTCGCGTTTTTCCACCTCGGCGGTGACTTTAATACCTTTGTCGTAAAGTTCCTGGAGCCTGTTCCGCCAGGCCGTGCCTATTTCGCGGTATGATATGGACTCGCTGTTAAGCTTTGCCACAACATCCGGGTTCTGGCCGGCGCCTCCCATGGAGCCGCGCGCGCCCCAGAGCGCGAATATTGTTACGCCAAAAGCTATAAGTATTATCCAGAGAAAAAATTTCGCGTTTTCACGCAGTGTGTTCATCATGGTCGATTCACCTCAAAACATAAATTTCCGATATTATATGGCAAACATTACGAATTTGCAATGTTTTTTTGGATATTCCAAGCGGTGGTTATTTCCTCGCTATGCTTATAATTGACTGGCCCATAAATACCAGGGGGCGCAGGGCCTTTTCCGCGGGTTTTAAAACCGGCACGAAAAATTTGTCGAAGATAACGGGATAGGTCGAGGTAAAATCGCGCCTGTTTTTGTTTGCCCACCAGGCGGCCGCGCCTATAATGTTCATGTAAAATATTTTTTCCGCTGAAAAGCCGTTTTTTTCAAGAAGGGGTTGTACATCCTTTTTTTCATAGCGCCTGTAATGGCCGAGTTCTTTGTCCAGCCTGCCGTAGGCAAAACGCATGGCCGGCGCGAGGTTTATAAACACCCCTCCTTTTTCCAGCAGGGAATATATCTTTTTTACGGCTTCGTTGTCGTTTTTTATATGTTCAAGCACATTCAGCATTATTGCCGTGTCGAATTTGTTTTTTTTCAGGGTGTTTGCCTTCATGAAATCGCCATATATGATTTTTACTCTTTTGTTTTTTTTGTATTTATCGCGGGAGTATCCGTAAAATTTTTTATCTATTTCAATAGAGGTGACTTTCCCGCCGCCCTTAAGCAGCAGGTCGGTGTTATTGCCCGTGCCGCATCCGACCTCAAGGATGTTTTCTCCAATATATTTTTTTATGTTGCCGTAAATCCATTGGTTGTAATTTTTTGTTTGTT
>CAZHOD010000047.1:0-9215 GCA_964534075.1 uncultured Spirochaetia bacterium | reverse complement strand
TAAAGGCTGCGGTTACAAAAGCCATAATACCCCTACCGTAACTGAGGTATTACCACACATAAAAAACAAGTTTTCGGGCGGGTTATAAACCCGCCCCTGCAAAGACAAAATGTATTAGTAGGGGCGGCCCTGTGTGGCCGCCCGAAGACGAATAAATACAAAACCCGGACAACCACACAGGGTTGTCCCTACAAAAACAAAACGTATTTGTAACTACCTTTAATATGAATATGATATGCAAACTGAAAGATAAAAAGTGAAAACTGAAAGTTAGAACAAAAAAGAGCAACAAGTAATGTTCTTTCCGGGAAAGGAAATAGAAAATTGTTTTTGCGAACCTTGTAACCCCGCGGCTGTTGTGTATAATAAACGGAAAAGAGCGGAGCTGATATGAAAGTCAAAATAAAGGGAATTGAGTTTGAGCTCGGAAAAGACAGTAAAAAGGATTACAACGCGTCTACATTGTCAGCGGTTGCTTTTTTCCTCAACCCTTTAACCGGCGTTTTCGCGTGCCTTAACGCGTACAGGGCGCTCAAGGCCGCGGAAATAAAAGCGTATGAAGAGGCGGGGAAATATTACTCCCGCGCGAAAATATGGTCATATATTACCTTTGTTACCGTACCGTTGATTATAGGCCTGATAATTTATATTTTTGTATGGACGGTGAACGCTATACACGGCCTTTTTGCTTTTTAAAAGAATACCTGCGTGGCCTTTACGACCCTTTTTTTTTGATACAGCAACCCCTGTGCCCGACTTTGTGTAAGTGGGGTCGAGTATGTTTTTTCTGTGGGGAGGGCTGGCCATCCAACCGGCAACGATATCTTCTGCCAGGGAGCCGGCTTTTTTCACCTGAGGGCTTTGCGGTATCGGGGGGTTTGTGATATAATAAATAAAAATTTAATTTGACATTCTCAGGATATTTTATATAATTAAAAAAATCAGGGAAATGGAGTGAAAAATGAAAACCAAATTTATTGTTTTTTTTACAGGTTGCATTATTTTAATTTCCGTATTTTTTTCAGGGTGCGGGGAGAATAATAACGCGGGCCCGTCAGATCCTGATCCTGCACCCGTTAATACAGCTACAATTACTCCTGCATTTACTGTAACCGGTACTGTTTCAGCTACACCGACCGCTACTGTAACCGGCACTGCTTCAGCTACACCGACCGTTACTCCAAGGAGGACAACTGTTATATGCTACCCGGCTAATTCCGATGACGGATATGACTGCAGCGACGGTTCCACTGATAATTCAGAGGTCGCAAGCTGGATAGGAGACACTTCTTCCACAAATGTTTCGTGTTACATAGGCGCTTCTTTTGATATTTCAACAATTCCTTCGAATGCTGTTGTTGAAACAGCCGAATTTTATATGTACCAGTCTTCGCACCTGGGTGATCCTATGAACGACCTTGGCTATGTGGTCATTGACCATGTTACTTTTGCCTCCATCGCGGATGTTTATGACGGCTCCACAGTGCATTTGGCCGGGTATGTTTTTCTTACTACCACTAATCCGATAGGAATGAAAAGCTATACGGTTACAACAAGGGTTCAGTCTGATATAAATAACGGGCGGCTTTTTTCCCAGTACAGGATACGCCATCAAACAAATACGGATAATGACGGGGAAACTGACGGTACTGCGTGGATACTGTCAGAGCACGAAACTCAGTCAGCCAGGCCGAGGCTGGAAATCACATATTTTTATTATTAAAAATAATAATAAACGATTAGCGGGTTTAAATTAAATGGGGCAGGGGATTTATAACGCCGTTGACGGTGGAGTTGGCAGCAGCCTGCTTTTTTGCTTGTAAAAGCCGGGTATTTATAATATAATTTTTTCACCTAACAAACATTTCTAAAAGATTCCAAAAATTGTACGGGGAAGTGATGAAGTATAAACTGATTGTTTTGTCTTTGGGTGTTTGCTTTGTTTTATTCGGAGTATTTTCGGGGTGCCGGAAAAAGGATGAGAGTACTTCTCCGTCCGAGCCCGGCCCCGCGAATACGCATACAAACACGCCTGACGGGACAGCAACACCTACCTGCACAATAACACCCACATCTTCGGGTGCGGCCTCATATACAGTGACAAAAACCCCGACATTAACAATAACAGAAACAATTTATTATACACCTTCCATAACACAGACTATCACACCGAATTGTCATGTTTGTACGGCTGTGGCAACTGTGGCGGATGCGGGGCTTATAGCAAAAATGAAGGAAGCTATAGGGATTGATGGTGTTTGTAATATATGCGTAGAAGATTTAAATGCGCTCACAACTCTTGATGCTTCAAGTGCGGGAATATCAGACTTGACAGGGCTTCGGAATTGCGGCAGCCTTCAGAATTTAAACCTCGAAAATAACAGCCTTGATACAACTGATGTTAACGGGGTTTTAAGGTATATGTCTACAGTGACTAATATGAATATTGGAGGCAACAGCGGGATTGACGCGATTTCAGGATTAGGGCCGATTGCGGGCGTAATATCGGATTTCAGTATACATAATACGTGCGTGTCCGATATAAGCGTACTTGCGAATTTTTCACAGCTTAAGTATTTAAGCGCTTACAATTGTTCTGTTGGAGATATCAGCGCTCTTTCGAACGGTACGAAAATGGAAGAGTTATACCTGCAGAATAACAGTATATCGGATATATCACCTCTTATAACCTGTGCCGCTTCCGGTGGTTTTTCAAATCCGGGCAGCATAATAGATGTGTCTGAAAATCCGCTTGACGCAGATTCTCAGATCGAGCTTGCCGGCCTTAAGGATGATTATGAAATTAATGTGACACCTGAGCCGCCGTTTACCTGTACGCCCACTTATACTCCGTATGGGACACTCACTATAACTCCTACAATAACAATAACAGCAACAAAAACAGTTACACCTACCGTAACCCATACAAGTACTAATACGCCGTTTGTAGCAGAATATCAGCATGAGGTATTGCCGGATGCGGGTTATGTTTCTACAGAAGATGCTTTTGCGGCTCAGGGTTACGGAATATATAATGTGGGTTTGTGCGAGCATATACAGGCGGGATATGATGGTACTCCCCGGGGGCTGACCAGAGGGTTTATTAAAATGGACATAAGTGATTTGCCTGATGCGCTTTCTGTGGATTCGGCCACGCTGACACTTCATTGTCTGACTTTCAGCGGCAGTATAACTGTGCGGATATATAGGGTTTTGACAGACTGGGATGAGGGTACAGGCCATTGTGCGTTTACTTATGCGGATGGAGTATGCTGGGAGTATGCGGATTATCCCGCTGCGGTTTGGACAAGCGCGGGAGGCGATTATAACGCAGCCGCTGTAAGTGATGCGGTTGTTTTGAGCGCTTTTGAACCTGTAATTAGTTTTAATCTGGACGCGTCAATGATAGAGGAGTGGGCCGGGGGAATAAATAATTGCGGAATAATGATTATGCTCGATCCGCCTGAGAACAACGGTTACATCCAGTTCTTTTCTAATAACTGGACGCATAATTTAAGCGACAGGCCTAAACTTACTGTAAACTATTATGAGCCTTAAATAAAAATTTTAAGAGGTGAAAAATGAAAAAATTATTTCCAGTTACGCTGAAGCTTCAGAGGATAGGTGTTATTTTTTGTTTGTTGTCTGCTGTTATCGTATTCGGCTGCCAGAAAAAGGATGAAGGGGCCTCACCTTCGCCGCCTGATTCCACAAAAACCAATACACCTGACCGGACTCACACGCTTTCTCCGACAATAACAGGAACCATAACGGGGACACAATCAGCAACGCCTACGGTTACGCCTACTTTTACAGTTACACCAACATATACGTGTACGCCGACATTTACAGGAACAGGCACCGCAACTCTGACAACAACTCCAACACCAACGGTGACGCTGACATCGACAGAAACCCCGTGCGCTATTGTGTGGGGCAACCAGACAGATAATGACCACGCTAATTTTGCTTACGGTTATCTTATAGCTGTTCCGGTAACTGTGCCTGCTCATAAAACCATAAATCAGGTCACAGTAAAATTTGAAGCAGTGGCAGGAGAGACGTACGGTGTCGGTATATACACCGATAATTCAGGCAGTCCCGGTTCTCTGATGAATGAGGTAAACGGGGTGCCTTTGGATAACGGCGGATGGATTACTTCGGTGTTTCCGGACACGACATTATTCTTCGGCGGTGATTACTGGGTGGTTATAGCAGCAACAGGGACAGGCGCAGGAAGGCATAACTGCAGGTCGGCTTATGTACCCGGCGCGCTGGCGCTGGCAATTACATATGCTTATACAGGTACAATGCCCGCCACGGCGCCTGCAGGCTGGACAGAGATGCAGGATAATGAGTTTAAAATATTTTTATCACGGTGCCTGTAGTTTTAAACGCACATCTGAGAACCCGCTTTCGTTCTATCGAACTTTAGCGGGCAGGCAGGCCTCAAATGTGCGTTTGTTTTTGATATTGAGAGGTGGGTTTTAAAAAAGTGTTTGTGTTTTTTGCCTGCTGTTTCTCCCCGCGCCGGAAGTGGGGGGAGGGTTATTTTATAGTTTGACAAAACGTACGCTATATGATACGCTTTTATGTGGAGGTGAAAGATATGACTACGTTAACGGCAAGCCGGGCAAGGGCGAGTTTGTATAAGCTGCTTGATAAAGCGGCTTCTTCGCACGAGCCGATACAGATAACAGGAAAGAGAAATAACGGAATTCTTTTGTCAGAAGAGGACTGGCGTTCTGTGCAGGAAACTTTATATCTTTTATCTATACCGGAAATGAGGGAATCTATCAGAAAAGGGTTGAAAACTCCTGTCAGCAAGACCGGCAGGAAACTTAAGTGGTAAGTAAGTGGGAGCTGCGCTTTACTGCCCGGGCGCAGAAAGACGCGAAAAAGATAAAAAAGGCAGGGTTAAAGGGGAAAGCAGAGAAAATATTATCTATAATTGAAAAGAATCCTTTTGAACCTACGTATGAAAAACTAATAGGAGATCTTGAGGGCGCGTATTCCCGCAGGATAAATATCCAGCACAGGGTTGTTTACCAGGTATTGAAAAAGCAGAAGATAGTGAAAGTGCTCCGTCTATGGACACATTATGAATAAGGCAGGCTGATTCACAATCCGGTGCCTGCCTGCTTGTGAGCCGGAGCTTTAGCTAAAGCGTATCCGCCGAAGTCCGGCTTGTCCGCAGAAGCACGAAGCGCGAAGGTGGAAGGGCGCAGGTGTGTCTCAAATATGCGATGTGTGGGGATACGGGTTTAATCAGCCTGATAAAGCATAAAAATACCACGGTGTAAAAAAATATTATTTTATACCCGGTTGAACCTTGTTTTTAATGTAATATTAATAAAAAATACGGAAAGATGATTACGGGCAGGAAAGTGGCCTTTACAATGAAGCCCGGGGCTTAGATACGGATATTATCCTCTGCGAGGACAAAGTAACCGGTTGCTGAATACAGGCTTTACAGGCCAGGGAATTTCGAGGAATTTTTTTGCCGTGGTGACAGGTATATTCCTGAATTTTTTAAGAGAAGGAAGATGGAGCCGCTGCTTACAATATAATCGGCTTTTGCGGATACTATTCTATTTTGCGAAAAAGCGGACATTTCTATTTGGCGTTGACAATGACAAAAAAATAAGTTGACTTCTGTCTTTGTATGATGTATATTTATTCTACAAAGGAGGTAAGGACATGGACTGTAAAAGTATTTCAAAAAGCTTCAAAATAAACAACGCGGAAATTCTGTCCTTAAACCTCCTTGTCGTAACAGCCCTTCTGCTTACCGGGCTTCTCGTCATCGTCCTTAAATAAGGACGTCGGCGCGGAAGGCCGGAAATTCTTAAAACCCCGATTTTAATCCCGGTTTTTTGCGCCGCTGAAAGTATGTCATTTACAGCGCAGGCTGTAAATCGCGGGCAGGAAACTGAAAGCCGGAAATGAAAAAAGTTCTTTAGAACAAGGTAAAAATCAGGATTTCGGACGCGGAAGAAAAGGTGTTATCTGATTATTGATTCTGTGCCGCAGTGACAAGGCATGCCTTGTCCGGCTGAAAAGCGGGCAAAAAGAGTTGATTTTAAAGGTTTATATATGATATTATATATTCTGTTTTTTGTAATATGAAAACAAAGTTTTAGAACATTAAGGAAAACGGGATAAAGGGGCCGCGGAAATAAGTGGCGGAATTTGTTCCGCGAAAAAAAGTAAAGGAGGGTATGTTTTATGCGTTCGGATAAAATGAAAAAAGGAATTGAAAGGGCTCCGCACAGAAGCCTTTTCAAGGGAATAGGTTACACAGACGAGGAGCTTGACCGGCCCATAATTGGCGTTGTAAACGCTTTTAACGAGGTCATACCCGGGCACATACATTTACGTGACATTGCGGAAGCTGCCAAAGCGGGTGTGAGGATGGCGGGCGGCACGCCCATGGAGTTTCCGGTAATAGGAGTGTGCGACGGCATAGCCATGGGCCACGAGGGAATGAAATATTCGCTGGTTTCCAGGGAGGCTATTGCCGATTCAATAGAGATAATGGGCCGCGCGTACCAGTTCGACGGGCTGGTTATGGTGCCTGACTGCGATAAGATTATACCGGGTATGCTTATGGCAGCGGCAAGGCTCAATATACCCGCTGTTTTTGTAAGCGGCGGGCCCATGCTTCCGGGGCATTATAAAGGCAAACAATATGATTTGATATCAGGCGCGTTTGAGCCGGTGGGAAAACACGCCGCCGGTAAAATGGACGAAAAGGAAGTCAGGGCGCTTGAGAATATCGCGTGCCCGGGCTGCGGCTCGTGCGCGGGAATGTTTACCGCGAATACAATGAACTGTATGACAGAGGCGCTCGGAATGGGCCTGCCGGGCAACGGAACAATTCCGGCGGTGGACGCGGCCAGAAAGCGGCTCGCAAAGCACGCGGGCATGAAGGTGATGGAGGTTGTAAAAAAGAATATAAAACCTCGGGATATCATGACAGAAAAGGCGTTTGAGAACGCTTTTGCCGTGGACATGGCGCTCGGCGGCTCGACAAACACGATACTTCATTTGCCCGCTATAGCGCACGAGGCGGGTATTGATTTTAACCTTGAAAAGATAAACGCGATTTCCGAAAGGACGCCGAACCTGTGTAAGATTTCGCCTGCCGGGCCGAGCTATCTTGTAGATGTGGACCGGGCAGGGGGCGTACCCGCGGTAATGAAGGAACTTTTGAAAAAGAAACTTATTGACGCGGGCCTTTTAACCGTATCGGGCATGAAGGTAAAGGAAATAACGGATAAGGCGGAAAAGGTCGACAACGGGATAATAAGGGACATAGAAAATCCTTATTCCCCTCAGGGAGGCCTTGCCATACTCTACGGGAATATAGCGCCTGACGGCGCTGTTGTGAAACAGTCCGCGGTATCAGATGAGATGCAAAAGTCCGAAACAACAGCCCGGGTGTTTAATTCCGAGGAAGAGGCGCAGGAAGCAATAAACAAAGGCAAGATAAAAAAAGGCGACTGCGTGTGCGTGCTTTACGAGGGCCCGAAAGGAGGCCCGGGAATGAGGGAGATGCTCTCGCCCACTTCGGCCATAGCCGGGATGGGGCTGGATAAGGATGTGGCGCTTATAACAGACGGGCGGTTTTCCGGCGGAACCCGCGGCGCGGCAATAGGGCATATTTCGCCCGAGGCAATGGAAGGCGGCCCCGTGGCAGTCATAAAAGAAGGTGATAAAATAGAGGTGGATATCCCCGCGAAAAAGATAGAGCTTAAAATATCAAAAGAAGAAATGGACAAAAGGCTCAGGGAATGGAAAAAGCCGGAGCCAAAGATAAAAGAAGGTGTGCTTTACAGGTACTCGCAGGCGGTAACGTCGGCAAGTACGGGAGCGGTTTTTGGAAAATAGACAGAGTGACAAAGTATAAGTGGAAAATAAAGTGACAATTGTCCAAGATATAAGATATAAGTGAAGAAAGAGCAAAAAGCAAAAGGCATTTATTTATATCTTATATCCTGTATATTTGTAAATTTATTCTGATAAAGGAGTTCGCAAATGAAGGGTTCGAAGATTTTGCTTGAAAGCATGAAAAAGGAAAAAGTCGACATAGTATTTGGGTACCCGGGGGGAGTTGTTATACCCCTTTTCGACGAGCTGTATGACGATAAAGATATAAAAATATATCTTGTGCGGCACGAGCAGGGCGCCGCGCACATGGCAGACGGATATGCCCGTGCCACGGGCAGGGCAGGTGTCTGCCTTTCGACATCAGGGCCGGGCGCGACCAACCTGGTTACGGGAATAGCCACGGCTTACATGGATTCCATTCCCATGATCGCGCTGACAGGGCAGGTGCCGACTTCGCTTATAGGGAACGACGCTTTCCAGGAGGCTGACATTACGGGCATAACAAGGCCCATAGTAAAACATAACTATATTGTCAAATCAACAAAGGAAATACCACAGGTAATAAAAAACGCTTTTTACATAGCGCAGACAGGAAGGCCCGGCCCGGTTGTAATCGACCTGCCAAAGGACGTGCTTACAGGCGACGAGGAATTCAACTATCCGTCTGAGCAGGCCCTCAGGGGTTATAAACCGAAATACGAAGGGCATAAGGTGCAGGTGAAAAAGGCTGTTGAGCTGATTGAAAAAGCCGAAAGGCCGCTTATTTACGCGGGCGGCGGTGTTATAGCCTGCGGCGGCGGGAAAACACTTGAAGAACTTGCCGGAAAAATAGGCGTGCCTGTAACCCTGACTCTTATGGGCCTTGGGGCTTTGGCTTCTGACCATCCTCTGAACGTGGGCATGCTTGGCATGCACGGCACGAGGACCGCGAATTACGCGACACAGGAGACGGACCTTCTTATTTCTATAGGCGCGAGGTTCGACGACAGGGTGACGGGCAAGTTGGCTGATTTCGCGCCGCACGCGAAGATAATACACATTGACATCGACCCGGCGTCCGTGGGAAAAATAGTTAAGGTGGACGTGCCGGTTGTGGGCTGCGCGGATAATATAATGAAACAGATAATATCAAAGGTGAAGAAACTGGAGCACGGCCCGTGGCTCAAACAAATAGACGAGTGGAAAAAGGAATACCCCTTGACTTTTGTGGACAGCGATAATGAAATTAAGCCGCAGTACGTTGTGCGGAAACTCAGCGAACTGGCTCCGAAAGAGGCGATAGTCGCCACGGAGGTCGGGCAGAACCAGATGTGGGCGGCCCA
>CAZHOD010000046.1:0-9294 GCA_964534075.1 uncultured Spirochaetia bacterium | reverse complement strand
CCGCCTGCCCCGCCGTGGCCCGCGCCGCCTCCTCCTGCAGTGGATGTGTTGCCCGCCAGCCCCGCCCCGGGCCCGTTCCCATCCACATTATTGCCCACGCCCCCGGCATAGCCATTATAATTACCCGATACCTTCCCTCCTGATTCCACTGTAAAATCACCCGTAACATTAATTACAACATCCCCGTCTATGTACAGGGTGCCCCCGTTATAAACAGTTACATAACAATAGTTATATGTGCCCGAACTTAATGTTTCTGACCCTGTCACATCCAGGCCGCACGATGTCGGCGTTATTGTGGGAGTGGGTGGCTGTGTAAGGGTTTGTGTTATTGTAGGCGTGGGAGTGGTATAAGTAATCAAATCCACCCATACAGTATCGGAATAATCATCCACAGACCCGTCCTTAGCGTAATTGAACCCGAGTGTATGGGTGCCGGACGTAAGCGTAACAGAGTGCTGCGTCCACGATGTCTGTCCCGACATGCTCAGCTCCGGAGAAGAATCCACGTAAAAGTTAAAGTAGTCATAATCCTGTTCGCAGTCAGTCTTATAATAAAAACTAAAAACACCCGGCCCTGTAACAGTGGTTTCCATCGCGGTATACTGGTCATGAGTAATATCGTAATTTTCAGCCGCGTCACCGTCATTGGTATATGTGGTTGTCTGCAGGAACCACTGCCCTGTGCCTGAAAACGTCCATGCAAAATCATAATTATCAACTGCTTCCGGAATTTCACCCGGCGTAAATGTCGGAGTTATTGTGGCTGTGGGTGATATTGTATGTGTCTGCGAAGGCGTGGAGTAAAGTATGATAACATCGTTGCTTGTGTATGAGGCGGAACGCGTGGGCGCGTTTGTGTCCACTGTATTGTAAGCATATCCCTCGTCCCCGTCGCCGCCGAGCGCCGCGAGTGTCCCGGTAAAGTTTATCGTGCCTTCATCCGTGGCCCTGTAAACCCAGGTAAAATACCGGGCCTGGTTGGAGCCAAGGACTTTTTGCTCATTAAGCTCCTCATCATACGCGCCCCCGCCTGATATATTGTTAACGCCAAGATACGAAGGCAGCAGTGTATATGGCAAATTAAAATCCGTATTCGCCACGTCCATGGTAATTGTAATAACATCTCCTGCCTGAAGTGTCGAAGGCCCCGCGGAACAGGATAGAATTTTCAGATGAGAAGAATTATGCCTTATTTTAAATGTTCCGGGCGAAGTTGTATAATTACTGTATGTGGACCCGTCGAACGCCCTGACTCTTATTTTATAATCATTCCCTTCCGCGAGGCCCGAAGGCTTCCATAAAAACGCGTTCGCGCCCACAGCGGTCCTTGTAATTGAGTTCCAGCTTGTGCCGCTGTCATCCGAATACTCTATGTCATACGCGAGTGCCAGCGGGTCACCAAGTGAGCTTTGCGAACCCCTTCTCCATTTTATAAAATATAACCCGTCAATAACCTCGTTTTCCAGAGGCCGGATAAGTTCAGGGTCAGTAAACCCGTCTGCCGCGGTAAAGGTTATGTCAAGCCTCGGCATATAACCATACGGATCGCCGGTTACGCCGGAAAATTCCGAAACATCGAAACCGTACGCGACAAATCCATGGTGCGTTGTCTCACTGTCCTGCTTGAATACCACACCATTATTGGAAACATTCCCATTGAGCCAGTCCATAACCAGCGCCGGCGGTAATTGCCATGAATAATATGTAACATCCGGGTTGTTCGGAAATGTTATTGTATCGAGGACTGTAGCGTCATAATCTCCTCCGGAACTTGCCCATGTGGTGCCTGCGGTTTTCGAAACCCAGCATATGGCTTTTTCATCCCAGTAATCAGTTACTTTGTGCATATCTATTGTCATTCCACGGTCGAACCGCGTATAAATATACAGGTTTACGCTTGCCGCGGTAATGCTTATATTTTTCGGAAGAGAATCGAGGTCAAACTGCACATAAGAGCGGCATATGCCGAAATTGCTCGCGTCGCCGCCCATTAAAAGTTCGTATGATTCTATGGGCGGCGAATCAGAGGACCACGGATATGACATATTTGTATACGGAAACATATCTGAAACTGTAACCGATTTTGTCCTTGTAACCTGCGTTCCGTCACCGGCAAAGTAATAAGTGACTTTCAGTATGGGGTAATACGTCGAGGTGTCGTAAGAATAGAACTGTATTTCATATGTGGGCCCGTTGTTTTCCCTGTCATCAGGCACCTTTATAATAACGCCGTTATTCGGCTTGCTTCCCGTAACCCACGCCGCGGTTATTTCCGTAAGATTGAACTGCTCCCACCTTTTCTTTCCCTCGGCCTCTATCTTTGTCCTCGCAATAATCTTATCAACAAAATCCCCTCCGGGAGTAGTCCAGGGAGCGGAACCATCGGATGTGTCCCACGAAGCGCCGTCTGTTTTTGGGGATGTTTTTGTGCCTGACCCTTCTGTCTAGGAAGTTGTAACTTCACGCGCCTCGAACCATTCTGTCCCCGAAGTTCCTGAAAGCAGTGACTCAAGGCGGATTTTCAGAAGCGATGACCTGACAATGGCGGTAGAAGGTATTGAATCCACTTCCCCGAACCTAAAAAGCGCCCTTGATACGGAAGCGTCCCCGTCATCACGGCCTATCCACATCGTGGTTTCAACGCCGTAATTTTCCGAAGGGTTTGCCGACCATATTTCTGTGTCATAAGTTAAGGTCTGGTGCTCCACTTCGAATGATTTCAGGGAAACAGAAGGGTCGATATAAACAGGGTACACTCTCTCTTTCGCTGACAGCCACTTTATGTCTACAAGTATTGTTACTTTTATTTTATTGAAAGTTTTTTCTATTATATATTTGCCCTTTGTAAAGGAACGGTTTTTTTCCGAAACAGGCGTAAGTTTTTCTTCCCCTTTGCCATAAGAGTCCCGGACATATACAGGATGGATATGAAAAAACTCGTTTTCATTTATTTTGATATCAAACCCGCTTTCGGTCCCGAACCTGCCTTTTATTTTTTCTCCTCCGGCTAAAACATCGGCAAAAAACCCCGTGTGAAAAACACCTTCTATTTTCAGATATCGGGCTTTGTTTATGTTTTCATCATCGGGAAATTTATTGAGCACGAGGTTATTTTTTATTTTTCCGGGCAGTACTTTGTATTCATCGTCGAAATTTTCGAAAATATCATTATATACGATTTTATTGTTTTCTGCCTCTGCCCCGGCCACATTTTTCGCGAATTCCAGGACAGGTTTGTTTCCCGCGCCGATAAAAGATACTGACTTAAGTTCCCAGGAAATTTCATTTCCGCCTCTCTTGTATGAAACCGTATTATCACCGGATTTTTCCCTGAATACGGATTTTATTATATTTTTATTATTTTCAAAACCACCGCCCCGCCTTGTTTCTATACCTGTGTCGATTTCATGCCATTTATTGTCATTTCCCTTATAATTCCTCGGGCCGAGCGATATTTCCTTTGTAAAAGTGCCGTCACTGTTTTTATAAGTAACAGAACGAAGAGACCTTTCTGTGACTTCCTTGCGAATATCATTATCCGCGCCGGGCTTTGTAATAGACGCGGTAAATTTTTCCGCGTAAAGAAAAACAGGCAATAATACTGCTAATAATATAATATTTATAGCTCTAAAAGTTATGTAATGCGACAGTTTTCCCACTCATAACTCTCCCTGTGTTATTTGCCCTCTGTCTTTCTTCTGTATTCCCCTGCTTGTATCGGGCATAAAACATTATACAAGCATTTTTGTAATTTTTCAAGCTTTTTTACAAAAAAATTATAAATAATTAAATAATACAACCCTGTATTTAATTATATTAAAAAGAGGTTTGTATTATTTTCTATAAACCATGTTTGTTTTCTATTTATTTATGATTAAATAATCAAAATCAACCTCGTTAGCGAGTTCACCGGTTCCTGTATTCATTCTTATGGTAAAATATCCGTCGTATTTTTCCACCCACCAGTTCACCGGTTCTCCGGCAACTGTATTTTCCAGCGGCCCTAAAGGTGTTACATAGACATGATAATTATTGCCGTCGCACAGGTTATTTATTACTTCCACAAAAGGGCTTCCGCCGGCTGCCAGCGTTGTTGTCCCGGCCGGCGAATCCACAGAGGCTGTTCCCGTAACTTTTATTTTGCCTTCAACAAAAAGAGCCGCGCCGTCATTGCTCCCGGACGCTTCCGGGTTCAACGCATGAAGCCCGAAACCCTGAAGATATTCCGATATCGCGTCCACACCTATATGCTCTCCCTTTCCCACCACTCCTTTATAGCCCGTGCCCATTACTGAAACACCCGGCGCGTTTTTGGCGTTTATTGCCTGCCCCGTACCGGCGTCATTTATTACGTTCAATGTCCCGTCATACGGGGTGACAGCCGTAATTGTAACCATTCCGTAAAAATCAGACCTTCCGTCCGCTCTTAATGCCAGGCCGTCCCAGTTATCATTTACAGCCGCGATACCAATTGCTTCTGCCCCATACACAATTCCCGCGACCCCGGTTACTCCGGAACCGTAAACCCCTATGGCACCTTTGGCAGTACCTGATATAGCGCACGCGAACGGCCAGCCCCCGCTTCCCCCCTTCGCCCTTATAGCCACGCCTTCTTCGTTATTTGCGTATATTGCCGGGTCCGTGCCCATGTTCTGCCACACACTCAATGAACCGGGTGATCCAAGCGCGTTTATTGTAACCGGCCCGTAAAAAACAGAATCTCCGTTTTCCGCCCTGATAGCCAGGCCGCTGCCCGAGCCCGGCCCGTTCGCTACAAGAGCCGTTCCGCCGAATTCTTCTGTATCCGCGGCCAGCCCGGTTACCCCTTTAAAATAACCGCCTAACCCTGCCATATTTTCCCCCTGAACAGCCGTGGATGCTGTGCCCGAACTCTGGCCGAAAACACCTATACCGTTTTCATTAAAACCGTAAACACCCGCGGTTTCCGAACTGGGGCTGTAATTATAACCTGCTATGGCCGCGACGTGGAATCCATCCAGTGTTTCCGCGTAAATTGCGGTTCCCGCGGTATTTGTTACGCTGAGGATTACACCGTCGGAATATGTCCCGGTCAATTTAACCGGCCCGTACTCATCCCTGTTCGTATGCAGCACATTAGCAAAACGCGAGCGCAGCGCGTACGGCGCGGATAAAAGTTTATGCCTGGGCGTCATCTCGCCGTCATAATTAAACTCTATGGACATCCAGTAAGGTTTATTAAAATCAAGTACTGAATCCGGCAGCGGCCCTATTTCAATATTAAAAAGCCCGTTTTTTGTTGTTACCCCTGTTATATCTGCCGACCACAGGGCTGTCCCCCCGGTCTCGGCATCGTATACTCGAACCGTAATTGTATGCCCCGTGGAATCCGGCACGGGCGTATCGGAACCGGGCGGTGAATAAGCCCTGCCCTGGTAATTAAGGTATTCCGGGATTTCAGCGAAAATAACCCCGGCAAACATTACCGCCAAAACAGTTGTCAAAACCATTTTTAAATTTTTCATAATTAAACCTCCTCTTTAATTTCATTTCCCACGGCGGGGAAAAGATACAGCCGGGGTGTATGTTTTTATTTATATCCGCGTCTTGTCCGCTGTCATTTTATAACCACAATACGTCTTATTTCTTTTGTGTTGTCAATTTTTATAAGAACAAAATATATACCCCTTCCAACGGGCCTGCCTTCTTCATTGGCCCCGTCCCATGCCCCTATATTGTTCCACCCGGCATTAAGGCTAAGTGTTTCTTCCCACTTCCTGATTATTTCGCCCGCAAGGGAATATATCTTTATTTCCGCGTCCGCCTGCCCGGCGGATTCTCTTCTAATAACAACATTCACTGTGTCGCCGTTTGTAACGTTAATATGATTTTTGTTCAGCACAATTTCCCCGGCGGGCGTAGGAGACGCTGTCCAGGTGGGTGTTATAGAATGCGTCGGCGTTATCGTACGCGTCATGGTCGCGGTGGGTGTATCTGTAATGGTAAATGTATATGTATACGTATATGTTTCCGAGAATGTAGGTGTATTAGTGGGTGTTACTGTGTCTGTAAAAGAAGCGGTCGGCGTCGGCGAAAAAGTACGAGAAGGAGTAACCGTAGGTGTAAATGTTTTTGTAAATGTCTGTGTGACAGTAAGGGTTATTGTTTTGGTCGCGGACGGCGTACCTGTAAAAGTCGGCGTATTTGTTATGGTAATTGTCTTTGTTACGGATGGTGTACCGGTTTGCGTAATAGTCGGTGTTATCGTAGGGGTTACCGTCGGAGTAAAAGTAGGCGTAGGTGAGTTCGTGGATGTAATAGTTTCCGTTACTGACGGTGTATTTGTAGGCGTAACACTTTCCGTAGCTGTTTTTGTAACTGTATCCGTAACAGTATGTGTAATTGTTTTGGTGATTGTATTTGTAGTGGTCAATGTTATTGTAGGAGTTGTTGTTTCTGTAACCGTAGGTGTAACTGTTTGTGTAGAAGTAGGCGTAACGGTTTCCGTAACTGTCTGCGTCGATGTTGGTGTTACTGTCTGTGTCACAGTCCGCGTTACTGTAGGCGTAATTGTTTGCGTTGCTGTGGGGGTAATTGTTCCGGTAATGGTCCCGGTAACAGTAGGTGTTTTTGTTGCGGTATAAACAGGCGTATCCGCTATTGTAGCGGTGGCTTCCATAGCCGATACGCTGTACCACACGTCCCTGTGATAATCAGACGCAGAGGGCACATATCCGCCTGATATCCACATTCTGTAATCAGCCCCGGCGTCATGCACTGCTCCTGCCTGGCCCATCCTCGGGCTCCAGTTTGCCGTGGAGGTCCGGATCGCCCAGTTAATACCGTCTAAACTGGCCCACACATCATTAAATACAGTATCACCGTCATAGCCTCCCATTACAAACATCCCGCCGCTGAAATTAAGCGCTGTTAAATAGGACCTGTCGCCAAACGGCGCGGCATTTGTCGCTATATCCCATGTTACCCCGTCCGAAGAATAATAAACTTCACCAAGTTCGCCTGAACTTCCCTGGCCGCCTATTACCCACATCTTCTCCCCTCCCCCGTCATCATACACAACCGCGGCGTGCATACCCCTGCCGTATGTGGCAAACGCAGTGTCTGTAGCGAGATTCCAGTCGGCTCCGTTATCAGACCACCAGACATCGTTTTTCCATGTTGGAGAATTGCCGTACCCCGCGATTAAATACATCCTGGAGTTAAATACAAGTGCCGCGGAATTCATCCTGGGCGTAAAAGCCGCGTTGCCTGTGGCAAGGCTCCAGTCCGCGCCATTTTCACTGTACCAGACATCATTTGTAAATGCCGTGCCCCATCCGCCTATTACCCACATTTTATTGTTAAAAACACAGCTCGCGTGGCCGTCCCTTGGGGTAAAAGCCGCGTTAAGTGTCGCCGCTGTCCAGACAATACCGTTTTTGGAGCTCCATACGTCATTAAGCTGCGACCCGGATGCCGCGCCGCCGATAACCCAGAGCGCCGGGCCGGCGCCGTCATCATATTCCAGCATGGAGTGGTTATACCTTGCGGGATAAAAAGCAGTATTCGTGGCGAGTATCCAGTCCGCGCCCGCAGGCTGGGTCGCGGTAGGGGTTGGAGTAAAAGTAGGCGAAGAACCTGCCCCCATGGCCCAGAAACCCGCCTCTATTTCGTAATTGCCCCCGCTGACATTGCCTGTTCCGCCCTGCTGGACAGAACTATCGAGGGAATAATTAACAGATTCCCTGTCATGCCCGCCGCAGCTTATCACATCCCAGGTAATTAAATAATTCGCCGATGTTTTGTAAAAAGCACGTATTTCAGGGGCAAAAGAAAAGAATAAAACCAGAAACGCGCATATCCCTGCCGCGGATAAAATATGATTTTTTATAAAATGATCAGGCTTCATGATCCGCTCTTCTTATGGCGGGTTCTATTATTTTATTTTTTATGAAATTTATAACCCCGCTTTTATACCCTGCCTCCGCCACACGCAAACGTTTTAAAAAATTTTTCTTTACTTCCTCATATTTTTCCGATCCCAGGCCCAGCTTAACGGATTTGACCCGCATATAAAGCAGCGCGCCAAGGGCTTCCTCTGTCTCCCTGTCTATTTCCTTTATTTTGTCACTGTAAAAATCGACATTTTTTAAAAACTTCCCGGGGTTAATTGACCCGTCTTCCCTGAGCTTGCCGCTGGAGTCCCAGTTTGTATTTTTTAAAACCGTATATTTAACCGCCGCTTTTTCAAGCGTCCTTAAAAACATATTATTGACCGGCCGGGTTCCTATGCGGGGTGACAGGTCAGCGTAGATTACTTTTCTTATTTCCTCGAAGGCCTCTATTATCTGAATCAATATCTCCTCGTCAAGAAAATCCCTGAACTCAAGGCCTCCGGCGGGTGCAGGAGGCGGGGAAAATTGTTTTTCTATTTCCCCGGCGCGCTTTATCAACTCATCTACCTCAGCGTCGCCGTCGAACATATCTTCTTCCTTCTTATCCGGAGGCGCTTCTACAGCTGTTTTTTCTGCGGATTTCTTATCGCGGGGAGGAGCAGCCGGCTCGCTTTTCTTTTTACTCAACAAACTGTTTCCGCCGAATATTTCGTCAAGGTCCTCTTTTGAAATTGTCAAATCACTCCTGTCCATCAGGTCACCTTTTTTTCTGTACCTCGCCCCTCCTTGATTTTATCAGCTTATCTATAATCGCGCCCTCTATGCGCCACGCTGTATACTGATGAAAATCCTCTTTCCCTTTCCAGTTTTTTACCGCTTTTATAAGCCCTTCGTTGCCCGCCTTTATTATGCGGGCAAAAGAAATTCCCGCCCCCCTGTACCTGCACCCCGCGGCTATTACCGCCTTAAGGTTATTCTCTATCAGGGCCCTCCTTGCCTCCTCTTTTTCTTCTTTTTCCCCGGCGTTGAGCAGTTTATTAAGCGCGAGTTCTTCCTTTGCCCGGGACATTACCCTTGCCCCGGATACAGTTATAATATAATCTTTGAGGTACTGCCCGTCAAAATTCGTTATTTTCAGCTCCACCAGCGTCATCCTTCTCCCGAAAGCCTGAAAAGGCTCTCCTTATTTATATACTCATATAACCGGTTTTTGTCAACCCTTCCGTTTATTATAACACCCTTTTTGCTTTTTAGATACGCCTCCAGGATGGGCAGTGAAACTTTCATCAGTTTCGCGATTTCATCCTTATCCCTTAATTCCTTCATTCTTTCACCTTCCGCTGTGTATGGCTTTGCTTATAAAAATGGGTCTTCGGGGTTTTGAGTGGGTAAATTTCGGTCATTTTAGATCGCCTCC
>CAZHOD010000045.1:2636-9353 GCA_964534075.1 uncultured Spirochaetia bacterium | reverse complement strand
CAACCTCTTTCAGTTCCCTGTCTTTTGTTATTTCCGTAAAAAAACAGGACTCCATTCCCAGGTGGCACGCGGCGCCCCCCACCTGGCGCACTTTCATCAACAAAGCGTCCCTGTCGCAGTCAATAAAAACACGCTTAACTTGCTGAAAATTACCGGAAGATTCTCCCTTAAACCATAATTTCTGCCTGGAACGGCTGTAATAATGCGCTTTTCCTGTTTCGAGCGTTTTTTCAAGAGCGTCTTTGTTCATCCAGGCCAGCATTAATACCTTTCCTGTTTTTTCGTCCTGGGCAATCGCCGTAATCAGCCCGTCCTTGTTGAATTTTACGTCATCCATTTTAAGTTTCATTTTGACACCGTCCACAATCAATATTGAAGCGCCACTCCGGCTTCTTGCCATACAATAATAAACCAGAAACACGAAAAAATCAAACGGGAAATATTCGGCGGCCTTTTACCGGGCTGCTGAACAACTCCATTTTACACGACAAGAAAAGTAAACTGTTGTTCTGAGGAGGCTCGCGAAGCGGGCCGACGGCTAAACTTCGCTCCGCATAATGGCCCGTGAAATAATTTTTCAGCAGCCTGCTAAATACGCACGGGAATTTTTTTATTGGCGAGGTATTTTTTCACCTTTCTGACCGAGTATTCCCTGTAATGAAAAATGGAAGCAGCCAGCACCGCGTCCGCCTTTCCCTTTTTCAGCACATCTGCCATGTGGCCGGGCCCTCCCGCTCCGCCGGAAGCGATTACCGGGACATCAACCGCGTTTGACACCGCCCTTGTCAGCCTTATGTCATAACCGCACTTGGTGCCGTCTAAGTCCATACTGGTCAAAAGAATTTCACCCGCCCCCAGCCCGGCCGCTTTTTTTACCCATTTTATGACATCGAGCCCTGTGGGTTTTCTTCCTCCGCGCGTAAAAACCTCCCATTTGTCCTTTCCTGTATTTTTCGCGTCGACTGCCAGCACAATACACTGGCTCCCGAATTTTTCCGCGCCTTTTTTTATTATAAAAGGATTATTAACCGCCGCGGTATTTACCGAAATCTTGTCAGCTCCGTTGTGAAGTATAAGCGCCATATCTTTTGTTGTGCTTATGCCGCCGCCCACTGTAAGCGGTATAAAAACTCTTTCGGCTGTTTTCCTTACGATATCCACGATGGTTTTTCTTTTTTCATGGGAAGCGGTTATGTCCAGGAAGACTATCTCGTCTGCCCCCGCCCTGTTGTACCTGACAGCGGCCTCGACAGGATCCCCGGCGTCCCTTATATTTATAAAATTAACCCCTTTAACGACCCGCCCCTTGTCCACGTCCAGGCAGGGTATTATCCTTTTTGTCAGCATTAGGATTCCTTAACGGCTTTTACCGCGTCTTTCAGTTCTATCGAACCGGTATAAAGCGCCTTTCCTATTATAACACCTTCCAGATTGGCGTACTTTTTGTTAAGTTCAAGAAGCCTTTTGATATTCTTCATCCTTGTTATTCCGCCGGAAACAATCACTTTCATTTTTGTGTTTTTAAGCACGTTTGTTATTCCTTTTATATTCGGGCCTTTCAGCACCCCGTCCCGGTTAATATCCGTATACACTATCCGCCTCACCCCTATATCTTCCAGTTTTTTGATAAAATCCATTGTTTTAATACCCGTTATATTTTTCCATCCCCTGGACGCTATATAACCATCCTTGGCGTCGACGCCAACCACTATGTCGCTTTTATATTTATCCACGAGTTTTTTCAGCAAATCTCCGTCCTGTATTATAAGAGTGGACACAATAACCCTCTTTGCCCCTGCTTTTAAATATTTTTTAATTGTTTCCTCGCTACGGAGCCCTCCTCCTACCTGCACGTTTATCCTGAGCGCCTTTATTATCTTAAGTATTATATCCATGTTTTTCGGCCTGCCGGTAATCGCGCCGTCCAGGTCGACCACGTGTATAAGCCTCCCTCCTTTTACCTGCCAGAGCTTCGCTATTTCAGTCGGTTCTTTTGAGTATACGGTCTCATCCCTTATATCTCCCTGTATAAGCCTTACGCACTTGCCCTTTCTTACGTCTATTGCCGGTAGTATTTGCAAAACTAAAACCTCCTTCTATATTAGATTTCAGATATTAGATATAACTGCGAACAACATCCAATACTGACACCTCATCATTTCATCCATTAAATATTAGATATAAAAACAACAAACAAAATCGCCATAACATTTAATATCTGAAATCCCATTTCATCTCTGCCCCTCCTGTTTTTACAAGCCTTTCTGATTCAATCGTTCCCTGTCTTTATATCTAATACCTGAAATCTACTGTCTAATATCCCTTTTCAAGCTTTTACAAAATTTTACACATATTATAAAAGTTCTTATAAATCCTTAAAGCATTTTCACCGCTTTTTTCCGGGTGGAACTGAAAGCCGTAAACATTTCCTTTTCTGACTCCCGAAGTAAAAATAATATTACCATATTTTGTTTTTGTCAACACCGGTTCCGTTGAAACGGGCATTGCGTAGTATGAATGCACGAAATAAAAAAAGCCCCTGTTTTTTATTCCCTTAAGCACAGGGTCTCCTTTTTTTACAAAGCCCACCCTGTTCCAGCCCATATGCGGAATCTTCAGGCCTTTTCCGAACTTTTCAACCTTTCCGTCGATAACATTAAGGCCCTTGGTCCTCCCGAATTCCATGCTTTCCTTAAAAAGCAGCTGCATGCCCAGGCATATACCCATGATTGGTTTATTTTTTTCCGCCGCTTTTTTCAAAAAAACAAAAAGTTTTCTTTTCTTAAGTTCCCGTACAGCGTCCTTAAAGGCCCCGACCCCGGGTACAATAATCCCCCGGCACCCTGCGGCTGTTGCGGCGCTGGTTGTAAGTATGGCCGGCACACCCGCCTTTTGCAGCCCCTTAATAACACTGTGAAGGTTGCCCATCCCGTAATTTATAACGGCAATTTTTTTCATTACAGGCGCCCTTTTGTACTGGGTATTCCCGCGCCGCCGGGGCTCAGGGCCTCCCTTAACGCGAGCGCCGTTCCTTTGAACGCCGCTTCTATTATATGATGAGTGTTTTTCCCTTTTATCCGGTCCACGTGCACGGTCATTTTTCCGCCCCTTGCCAGGCCGTTAAAAAATTCCTCTATAAGCTCAGTGTCAAAATTCCCTATCCTCTTTTTCAGCGGTTTCAAACCATAGCCGCAGTAAGCGCGCCCGGAAATATCAAGAACCACCCTGCAAACCGCCTCGTCGAGCACGCCGTACGCCGAGCCGAACCTTCTGATTCCCGCTTTATTCCCTGCTGACATGGATATCGCGTTCCCTATTGCTATCCCGATATCTTCCGTAATATGATGAAAATCAACGTCCACATCGCCGGCGGCTTTAATATCAATATCTATTTTCCCGTGTTTCGCGAGCTGTTCGAGCATATGGGTCATAAAAGGCACCTGCGTATTTATTTTGTATGAACCCGCGGAGTTTATTTTCAACTTTAATTCTATGTCTGTTTCTTTTGTTTTCCTTCTGACTGTCTTTTTTGCCTGCCGCCGTACGGCGGGCTCCTTCTTTTTTCTTTTCCTGCCTGTTTTTCTCATATCATTCTCCTTTTGACACCGCTTTTAATATTCCAAGCACCCTGTTATTTTCTTCCGGGCGCCCTACGGTAACTCTTATATAATTTTTCAGCCTCCCGGCTGAGTATATTCTAATGGAAATCCCCTCTTTTTTAAAGTATTTTTTGATTTTTTCCGTGTTTTGAGCCCTGATAAAAAGAAAATTCGCGTCACTTCTTGTAATATTATAAAACCTTTTTAGCTCCGAATACATTTTATCCCTTTCCTTTCGGATTATTTTTATATTTTTCTTCAGCTCGCCGGAAAAATCCAGGCCGCACTCAGCGGCTGTTTGAGAAAATGAATTAATATTATAAGGAAGCCTGATTTTATCCAGCGTGGCGGCGGCCCCGCCGGCGGCCGCCATATACCCCACGCGCAGCCCCGCCATTGAGTAAGCCTTTGAAAAGGTCCGCAGAACAATAAGGTTGGGGTATTTATTCAGTTTATTGATAAATGTCTTACCCGAAAACTCGTAATACGCTTCGTCCACGACAACAAAACATCCGGATTCCTTTATTATCTTTTCTATTTTTTCCCGGGTGAAGCTGTTCCCCGTGGGATTGTTGGGGTAGGAAATAAATATAAATTTTGTCTTTTTATTTTTTGCCCGCCTTATTATTTCCTTTTCGTTTATGTCGAAATTTTCGTCCAGCGGCACACTTTTTACCTCCGAGCCGAAAACCCCGGCTATAATTGAGTACATTTCAAAAGTCGGTTCGGGAACTACCACAGAATCACCTTTGTCAAGGTACGCCGCCATAAGATAAAAAATAATTTCATCCGAGCCGTTTCCCGTAAAAATTCTGCCGGCGGGCACCCCTGTTTTTGCGGCAATTTTTTTTCTCAATTTTCCGGCCGCGGGATCGGGGTACCTGTTAAGGCTTAAGTTTGCCGCCTTTGCCAGAATTTTTTGTTTAACACTTTTGGGGACATCAAAAGAATTTTCGTTCGCGTCCAGCTTAATTTCGCCCTTAAAAAGCTTCGGGCTGTATTTTTTGAGTTTTTGCACGCTCTTTTTGGGGCTAATACACATTTTACTTTCTCCTTGCCTTTATGCTTAATTCATGGTTTTTAAGTGTTTCAGCGGCCGCGAGATACTCCGCTGCCGGCCCGAATTTTTCCATTGCCTTCCTGCCGCATTCTATTACGTGCCTGTGTTTCAGAAAATCAAGGACAGAAAGGCCTGAAAAAAACCTGCAGGTCCCGTTTGTCGGAAGTATATGGTTCGGGCCGGCCATATAATCCCCAAAAGCTACCGGCGTATTGTTTCCCGAAAATATTGCCGGAGCATTGCTTATCTTTTTTATAAGCGTATTATTTTTTTCTGTCATAAGCGACAGGTGCTCGGGGCCTTTATAATTCACTATTTTTACCGCGTCGTCTGTATTTTTTACGCGTATCATGGCTATATTTATTTTCATTTTCCTGCCCTTATTTTTAAGGCCTTCTTCGACTTTTCTTTCCAGGGAAACTGACGGGGTTATAAAAACCGAATGGCCGTTAACATGTTCTGCCTGGGCCAGAAGGTCGTATACTATATAATCCGGATTCGCGCTTTTGTCCGCTACTATTGTTACTTCCGACGGCCCGTTGATTGAATCGACCCCTATATCCCCAAAAAGAAGCTTTTTTGCCGTGGTTGAATATATATTACCCGGGCCGGCGACTTTGTCCACCGCCGGAATTGTTTCCGTACCGTATGCCAGGGCCGCTATAGCCTGGCTCCCCCCAACCCTGTAAATTTCCCTTATGCCTATAACATCCGCCGCGGCGAGTATATAAGGGTTCACGTCTTTGTTGTACCTCGGCGGGGAAACTATCACTATTTTTTTTACTCCCGCTATTAAAGCAGGTATTCCCGCCATAAGCACTGTGGAAAAAAGCGGGGCCTGCCCGCCCGGTATGTAAAGCCCCGCGGAGTCAATCGGTATATACTGCTGCTTCACCCTGTAGCCGGTATTGTTATATATGTAACCTTTGATATTTTTCTTTTGCATCATGTGAAATTTTTTTATATTACCCGCCGCTTTTTTCAAACGCGGCATAATTTTTTTATCTATCTTTGAGTAAGAATTTTTTATTTCTTCTTTTGACACCCTGAAACTCCGGACATTGACCCCGTCAAGTTTATATGTAAGTTCCTTCAGCGCCTTATCCCCGTTTTTCTTTACTTTTTCTATAATCGAACGGACCTTTAATTCCGGCCCTTTCCCCTGTGAATTCAGCTGTTTGAGGTATTTAAAAACTTTTTTTTCGTTTTTTTTGTCAAAAATAATTTTTTTTATCATCCCTACTGCCTCCTATTTTTTCCTTTCTTTCGAATACTTTCTCCGCTTTGCTATCGTAAGGAGATTCACGCGTTTCAGCTCATTTTTTATCACGTTTTCCTTTATGCCTTTTCCGTACATTTTGCTGATTCGGGCTGCGTACTTTTTCATGTTCCACGCCGGGTAATCGATAACCAGCTCCATAAGGCTCTTTTTCTGCTCAAACGTCATAAATTTTATTTCTTCGGCTGTTTTCTTTTGCTTCTTGTCCTTTTTTATCTTTTTAAACTTTTTCATGCTGATACCCAGTTCTTTTTCAATATCCCTGACCCGCATCCTTTTCTTTTTCAGCGCCCTGACCTTTTTATCCATTTTATTGAACACCGCAGCCTCGGTTTTTTTCTCTTTAATTATAACTATGGTAATATCATCGTTCTGGGGGTAATCCTTCGTAAAATCCGCCAGCTCTTCGCTCAGTTTCTCTATTATTTCCCCGGCGGAAAATTTCCCGTTCCTTTGTATGAATTCCACGAACCTTTTTTCCCCGTATTGCTCCCTTTTCCCGTTCATGGCCTCTGTTATACCGTCCGTATACACGGCTATAAGGTCGTCCTTTTTTAGTTTAACCGATTCTTCCACCATCACCTTTTTAAATAAATTATTGTCAGGCAGGTTTATTCCCAGCGGAAACCCTTTGGGTTTTACGTAATATACCCTGTTTTCCCCGGCCCTGTAAAGCATCAGAGGGTCATGCCCGGCGCTGGCAAAATTTATTCTTCTTGTAAAAGAGTCCAGCACCAGGTAGAAAGCCGTTACAAACATCCCTTTCTTCATAGCATCTT
>CAZHOD010000045.1:0-2626 GCA_964534075.1 uncultured Spirochaetia bacterium | reverse complement strand
TACTTTTGAAAGCACAAGTTTGGCGGATTTATTCCGCAGCGCCACCATCCTTGCCACTGTCCGTGTAATTGTCATGACAAGCGAACCCGGAACACCCTTGCCGGCTACATCCGCGACAATAACCCCTATCAAATGCGGCCCGACCTTTATTATATCGTAATAATCCCCTCCGACTTCCTTTGCCGACCTGTAAAGCGAGGCTATATCAAAACCTTCCGCTTCAGGGACTTTTTTCGGAAGAAGGGTATGCTGAATTTCTTTCGCGACCTGGATTTCTTTCTGAAGTTTTTCCTGTTCTATCAATGACTCCTGCGCCCCTTTAAATTTTGCCGCCATCTCGTTAAAAGCGTTCGCTATCTGGGAAAACTCGTCTTCTCCCTCGATCTCTATTCTGTGGTCAAGGCGGCCTTCGCCTATCGCCATTACCCCCGCCCTTAAATTTTGTATTGGCTTAATAATAAGCCCTATAATCAGATAAAGGCCTATCGCGGCTACCGCGAAAACTATAAGGCTGACAAGCACTAAATTAATATCCCTGCTGGATTTAACCCTGCCCATTGCTTTGTCCCCTATTATAATGTGGACCTCCCCTATTTCCCTGCCTTTAAAAAATACGGGTTCCACAAGTTCGTGCCTGCCGGCGTACCTGAGCACCATTGTATTATCTATATTCATCTGGCCTTTTATTTCGCCTTTCTGCTCATATTTTTCATAAAGATGTTTGGCTTCGTTATGGGCCACTATACTGCTTTTCGAGTCGACAATAAAAATTTCACTTATATTTTTGTTGTTTGCTTTCATCTCTTTTAAAAGTTTGATGAGGTTTAAATGATTTTTTTTTATAATGCCTTCCTTGCCGGATTCCGCGATTGATTTCGCCAGCTCTGAGTTATAAAGCAAAAACTTATCCTTAAGGCTGTCTCTCTGGTGCATAACAAAATGAAAATACACCCCCCCCATTATAAGAAATATAAATAAAGTAGTGAACGCTACGAATTTTTCCTTTACGCTTTTTGTGGATGTCATTAATTTAGAAGCCTTTTCCATAAGCGAAGGTTTTGTATGGTATTTGACGAGCCGGAGCTCATTTCCCCTATCGGTCTTTTTATAATTACTTTTATCCATTAATTTTCTTATTATCCATAGCCCGAGGCCGCCCTTTTTGCCCACGTCCACATAATGATTCAGGTTCGGGGTTTTAAACCCTTTCCAGTTGAACGACCTGCCCCTGTCTATTACGGTAATATATATCCCCTTTGTTTTTACCTTGACCTCAAACTGCATGTCCCCTTCTTCTGTATCCCTGTACGCGTGCCTTATTATATTGGAACATACCTCGTCAACAACTATCAGCAGATTATTAACGTCTTTGTACGCGAAATTATTGTCCCTGCATATATCCGTGACTTTCTTTTTAATATCGTTGACATACTGTTTTTTTGCCGGATATACAAAAAACTCTTCCGCGATAACCTCATTTTTCAGGAAAAAACCGGGCATTTTCTACTCCCTGATATTTTTTATATCCCTGATAAGCCTTTTCACTTCCTTGATATTGTCTATAGCCAGCTTATTATAAGGGTCTATTCCAAGTATTTCCTCCCATTTTTCGACCGCTCCGCGGTAATCCTCTTCAAGGTACCTGGAAACGCCTTCCCTGTAAAGCTTTAATACTTTTGAGCTGTATGTTGCCTTCCTCCCCTTTTTCAGGCTCTTTATCAAGGATATATAATATGTCGTGTTCATATATTCCGGGTCCGCCCTGCTGACTGTCTCAAATTCCAGAATTGCCCTGTCAAAATCATTGTCAAAATATGCCTCTATACCCATTGTGTAATGAAGTGCCTTAAAATATTCTGTTTTTCTCGCTTCGCCCGCCAGCTCATCTATTTTCCCCCTTAACTCAGCGAGCTCTTTTGCCGCCAGCTGCCTTGCTTTTTTCTCTATTTTTCGCTTTTCTCTTTCTTTCCGGTTTTTTCTTATCTCCGACACACTGTCCCCGAACCTTAACTTAAACGAGAACCTGTTCTGTGTATCTATTTCGGAAAACACAAGGGCATAATCTATAAACCCCGTCCGCATTATTTCAACGCCTGCCCCGATTGAAAATAAATGATGGGAATTATACCCTGCCCGCAGGGAAAAAATATCAAAAACCGTGAAATCCGCCCCGCATCCCCACTCTATATCCGCCTCATCCGGCCATCCAAACTCCAGGTAGGTTTTAAGCCGCGCGTCCGGGGAAAAAAACCTTTTATAAGAAGCGCCCACCTTATAATATCTCGGAAACCATTCCGCTGCCGATAAAAGTTTAAACTGTGGTTTAATAAGATTCTTTATAACCCCGCCGGCATACAAAAGGTTTTCTTTATCATTGATAAACCTGTAAAGGGCCCCCGCGTCCACGCCAAGCCCCGCGTCACTAAAGCCTCCCGCGGCATGCCTGTCGAATTTTATATTAAGGCCCAGCATGAAATCAGGGCTGAAGAATTCCCTGCCCCAGCCGGCGATAAATTCCATAATATTCTGCGACTCTTCTCCTGCCGGAGCGCCCTCGCTGTCCCTGTACTGTATATTGTCGGTATTTATCATAGCCGCGGAAAAAGCGAAAGCCCCGTAATCCTCG
>CAZHOD010000044.1:0-9625 GCA_964534075.1 uncultured Spirochaetia bacterium | reverse complement strand
CAGGAGAAAGTTTTCTAAACGCGCTGTGGGACGATGAGATAGGTTTTCAGATAGAGGCGTATGACGCGGCTGACGGAACACTGTACTGGTCCGATACAAATATAAGCGTGTCTGACGCTTCGGGCTGGGGTGATTTGCAGCTGGGAGTTCTTGCTCCGGACAGGACCGTATCAGCCTCGATAGCTTTGGGCTCGGAACCGGTTGTGGACGGGGACATAACAAATGACGCTGACTGGGATACTTTTACCAAATACGAAAGGGATATTGTTTTGACGGATTACAATGGGAACACTCTTTCAGCCGTCCTTTACGCTAAAACAGGGGTTACGGATGTTTATTTCGGACTTAAACTGAATAACAAGGCAAGGGTGTCGGGAGATTCTCTTGCCCTTTATTATGACTATAACACCTCTACCGGCGGGAACGTGGACTATGTTCTCAGCGACGGAAGCGAAAATACTGTTTCCCTTACGGACGACGGAGGGTCAGGTAGTTTTGATGACGGGCATTTTTCCATGTCGCTTACGCCGCCTGACTGGACAACAGATACCACGCAGGATCCGGGCGGCGCTCTTTCTCATAACGGAAATGGTTATGAATTTGAGTTTTCTGTACCGGCCGCCGGTACCGGAGCCGAGGATTTACAGGTTAGCATGGACGCTTTTTTAGGTTTTAACCTCGAGTTTTACGATTCTTCGGCCGGAAACAGCTACTGGTGGACAGCCGCCACAAACTCCAATAAACAGCAAATAAGGCTGGACAGCAGCCTGCGGTCCGCTCTGGGCTGGGCTTACCTTCAGCTCAGCGCCCCTGTGCTGCAGCCTGTTTTTCCGAAAGACGGAGATGAGGTATCCGGGCATTATCCGTTTACCATATATACCGAGGGGTCAGGAGGGGTAGGTGATATTGTAAAAGCGGAATTTTCCGATGACTACGGGCTTAGCTATAAAAGCCTGGAGCAGGCTGATGCTACGGGGTTCTGGACCGGGACATGGGATACGACATCGCTTTCAAACGGCTCGAGGGAAATCAGGATAAGGGCTGTTGACTCGTCTGGACTTACAGCCACGGCTGTTATCGATGTAATAATCGACAATGCCGCGGCCGGTTCGGCAGAACCATCTGTAACAATAGAAAACCCCCTGGCAGGAGCCATCATAAACGGAACTGCTTATCCGGTAACCATAGGCGCTGATGCCGTGTCTCCGGCAACCATCGGGGAGGTGGCCTTGAGTATTGACGGAGATTCCTTTATTGACATAACCGCTAACCTCTCCGGCGGAAAATACACCTATTCCTGGGATACTACAGGGTATGTGGACGGTGAGCACATCCTGGTGGCCAGGGCTGTGGACAGCGCGGGCAATACCGGTTATTCCGAAGTGCGGCTCGTTACCGTGGATAATACAGGGCCGCAGTTTATTACAATCGATTCCATAACTCCCTCTTTTGAGACAGGAGGGATAACCTATATAAAAGGCTCTGCGGTAACAATAGAAGCCGCGGCCGCCGACAGCATAGGGGTAAAAGACGTGGAGTTTTACTGCGACAGCACGCTTATAGGCGCGGCTGATACTGAAGCGCCGTGGCAGGCTGTTTTTGATACCACGCTTGTTACAGACGGGACATACCTGCTTAAAGCGGTTGCCGAGGATATAAGCGGAAATACTCTCAGTTCTTCCACAGTAACAACAGTAATCGACAACACCGCGCCGGGGATAACCATGGACGCGGTATTCAGCCCGACAAAATACAGCTCACAGGTAATAAGCGGCGCGATAACCGAACAAAACATAGAAAAAGTGCTGATAAACGGGATAGAGGGCACGCTTACCGGAACAGCGCCTGATTATACATATTCAGTGTCAGTTCCGCTTGTGGAAGGAAGCAACACAATAACAGCGGTGGTTCATGACCTGGCGGGAAATTCAGCGTCAGTATCGGATGTAATTGTATATGATCCTGATTCACCGGTAAGTTTCATAAGGCCGGAGCCGGGCTCAATACTTAAGGACGCGAATATTGTGGAAGTAACGGCGCCTGATACAGCGTCGAGCGTAAGGTTCCAGGTGTCGCCCGATGACGGGGCTACATGGTATAGCCTGACAGGGGGGTCAGCACCTGATTATACGACGGACAGCGACTATACGGATGGCTGGGAACAAATATGGGACAGCGTTGCGGACGGGCTCGGAGACAGTTCTAATTACAGGCTTCGCGCGACCGCGTATGATGAAAACAACAGCCAGATAGGGACAGATGTGATAAGCGGTATAACCGTCGACAACACCGCGCCGTCGCTTACTTATGCCATTCTTCCGGAACCGCGCAATATAAACAGCAGGCTGGAGGTATACACGGAAGATATAGCACTGACAGGGACAGCCTCGGACACGGGCTCCGGAATACACGAGGTGGTTGTTACGGTAAAAAATGACGACGGAAATCACGTGAATAACAGCCCCATAGGAATCCCCATAGAAGAGGATAATTCTTTCAGTGTAGTAATAAAGCTGATAGAAGGGAACAATAATGTGAATATCGCGGCGTATGACATTATGGGTAATACCATGACGCTTTCAACCGCGCTTTTTTACATAGTACCAAAGATAAGCGGAGTAATCGGGCCTGAAGGAGGCTCTTTAACAAGCCCGGATGGCACAGAAATATCCTTTGCCAAAGGCGCGTTGCTGGCTGAAACAAAAATTTCTATAATCCCTGTTGAGGAAGGCGGGATGAAGAACCCGGCAGACTCGGGCATAAAACTTATAGGAGTGGGGAGGGAGTTCTCTCCGCAGGATACTGTGCTCAACGGCCGGGCAGGTATAAAAATACCGTATAATGACCTTGACCTGGACAAGGACAGGGATGGCGCCGCGGATTATGACGAGTCAGAGCTGTCCCTTTATTTCTGGGATGGGTTCGGATGGATAAAAACCGGGTCGGATGTCAATGTGGATGGCAATTATGTTTATGCCAATGTCAACCATATGGGGACATACACGCTCGGTATAGAGGCGGGCACGGTTCCGGAAGCCGTTGAAATGTACCTTACAAAGAACCCTTTCAGGATAGGAACAAATACTCCGACTACTTTTGTTTACGAACTTCCCGAGAGGGGAAAAGTCACTATAGAAATATATGATATCGCGGGGGACCTTGTCAGAACCCTTGTGAAGGAGTTTTCCCAGAACACGGGCAAAAGTTTGCAGGTATGGGACGGAACGAATGATTTTGGAAGATATGTCGGCAGCGGCATATATATGTATAAGTTTATTGTCGAGTATGACAGCGGAGAAAAATTTACCGAGGTCAAAACACTGGGGGTGGTAAAATGAGAAAAATAAATTTATTTTTCCTGATTTTTTTGCTTTTCGGAAGTTCTACCCTGACAGCTTTTGCCGACCTTTATATGGGGGCACGGCCTATGGGTATGGGCAGCGCTTTTACCGCTATTTCGGACGATGCCAACGCGGTTTACTGGAACCCTGCGGGACTGGCGCTTTCCGGAGGCAGAAAATTTACATTTATGCACGGGCTGGTTCAGAATGTCCCGGGTTTAAGGCTTGACTACGCGGCATACAGCCAGAATATAAACAGCAGCGCCGGCATAGGCTTTTCGTGGCTGAATATATCCGCGACGCTCGAACAGGGGGAAAATGCCGAAACATCGGAATTTTCGCAGAATGTTTATGTCCTGGGGGGGGGAATCGAGGTAGTAGAAGGGTATTTAAGCGCGGGTTTCGGCGTTAAAAGGTTTACCATTGACAGTTCTATTGACGGCGGCGCCGGGCTGGGGTTTGACCTGGGTATGATTTACAGGCCGTTTAAAAACGACTACTTTATCCTCGGAGGAAGCGTTAAAGATATCGCCGCCGAAATAAAAAACGAGAGGTACCCCTGCAATTTCAGGGCAGGGGCCGCTTCCGTGTTCTGGGAAGAAAGGATAAAAGCCGCGGTGGATTTGAGCGCGAAGAAGGATATAGCCGGAAATGAGGATTATTCCCTGAAATACCACGCCGGTATAGAAATAACCCCCATAAAAAATATTTCCATACGGGGTGGTTACGACAACGGAAATCCGGCTTTTGGAGGATCGATATATTATTCATGGGCCGGCCTTGATTACGCTTTTTTAAAGACCGAAGCCCTGGGGAGTTTTCACCGGATAAGCCTCTCTTTAAGTTTTGGGCCGGATGGCGAAATGAGCGAGAATAAAAACAGCCAAAAAAATGCAAAAAAAAGCGCAATACTTACCGCGCCGGCGCGGATTAGAGTAACTTCTCCGAAAAAAGGAGTTATTGAAGCAAAATGGGGCGAGGTTGATTATTCCGGAGGGGTCAAAGGGTATAACCTGTATTATTCTGTGGCAGGAGGAAAGGGTTATAAAAAAATAAATTCGAAAATTATGACCAAAAATTCAATCAAAGTCAAGGCAGGCGCTTTTTCAGGAAAGACTATTTATATCGTTGTGAGAGCAGTGGGTGATGACGGTGAAGAGGGAAAGGCTTCGGATCCGGCGCGGTGCGCGGTGAAATGACGGCGGGATATTGACGGAGAAAAAAATAGAGGGGTAAAACAAATAGGCGTTATTTCGTATATTTACCCGAAATAAGCAGTGGCAGGGTTGTATATACCTGAGTGACAAATGATTCGCGAAAACACGCATGGCAGCATAAGAATAAAGTAATTAAGGGGTTTTCAAAAAAATATAACCTAAATAAATTATTATATTATGAAATGTTCGAAGATATACATTCGGCGATAGAAAGAGAAAAACAAATTAAAAAATACAAAAGAAATAAAAAAGAAATTTTAATTAATAAGGTAAATCCGGGGTGGAAAGATATTTATAACGAATTATAATAAAGACTGTCATTCTGAGGAGCAGTGAGCCTGCCGAACTGTGGCGTGAGGGCCCCTGTTCTTAAAGACAGGGATCATTACGGCCCCGTATAAAGGCTCCGCCTTCTGCGGGGCTCATGATGATTTTAATTTTTATATTACAGGAGGCGGATGACAATTAAAATCAATTACTTCGGGCTTTTGCGCTCCCCGGTTTCCTGGGCGAAAATCGGCAGGGAAATAATAGGCGAATTTGTAAACCGGGGGGATGAGGTCTGTGTGTTCGAAAGAAAAGGTTTCAGGTACAATTCCGGATTTGAAATTCCAGATTCCAAGTCAATACAAAACCGGTTTTTATACGACAGAACCCTTACGTTCGAATACCCGAAAAATTATAAGTTAATCACCACGAAATACAAATGCGGAATGCTTGTTTATGAGACAACAGAAGCCCCGCCTTCATGGATACCGTATATCAATAAACACCTTGATATTTTGTTTCTCCCGAATGAGTTCAACAAAAAAATATTCCTGGACGCGGGGGTGAAAGAGGAAATAATAAGAGTTGTGCCTTACGGGGTAAATAATTTCGTGTTTAAGCCCAAAGCCCAGGGCCAAAAACCGGAAGAAGCGCCGGCGCGCAAAAAAACCTTTCGGTTTCTCTGTGTTGCCATGCCGCAGAAAAGAAAAGGGCTGGATGTGCTTATTCCGGCGTTTGAAAATATTTTCGGAGGAAGAAGCGGCGCGGAGCTTATAATAAAATTTCCCTATAAACCCGGAAATTCAAGGTACGATTATATACCAAAAGCCGGGAGTGAAAATATCAGGTTCTTAACCGGGGAATTTTCAGAAAAACAAATGGCAAAGCTTTATCAGTCCGCGGATTGTTTTGTGCTGCCTTCGAGAGCGGAAGGGTTTGGAATGATATACATCGAGGCCCTCGCGAGCGGCCTTCCTGTAATCGCTACAGGGTGGGGCGGGCATATGGATTTTCTTAATGAAAAAAACGCCGCGCTTATAAATTATAAGCTTGTGCCCGCGGGAGGGATGCAGTACGATAACCCGGAAGGCAGAGGTTTATGCGCTGAACCTGACATAAACGATCTTGCTGAAAAACTTATAACTGCTTATGAAGGCAAAATACAAAAACCGGAATTTGAAATAAAAAGATTTTACTGGGAAAATATAGTCAAAAAAATGAAAACTTATATCAGAAATGTTTGAGAATATTGAAAATTTTTCTTTTTTCTTTTAAGGGTTTTTCAGATACTATCTTCATTATCTCGAATACAAGCGCGGATTCTTCGGGCATATACCTGTTTTTTAACCTGTAAGTCATAAGCGATGTTATTGATACATCGAGGGTGTCTGCCAGTTTCTCTATTGTATACAGGGTTGGTTTTCTTGTGCCTTTTTCAATGTTTCCGAGAAATGAAGTCGATATACCGGATTTCTGCGATAAATCCTTGAGGCTGAGCCCGGCTTTTTTTCTGAAAAGCCTGATATTTTCTCCTATTGTATTATAAATATCCGGTTTTGTCATTCGCGGGCTCCTTATGTAGTATTGAGTTATTAAAATTATATCAAAATATTAAGAAAAGTCAATATTGGCATAAAAAAAGAAATACAAAAAGCATAAAGTTAAAATATAAGCATAAAAACAACTTGACTATTGGCATAATATGTGCTATATTTTATATCAAAAGGAGGATGAAATGAAGGATTGGTTTTATAAGTTTTTAAAACAAACCGGGGACTTATTTGATAGCAGTCATAACATGCCCAATTATGGCTTTTGTGCCGGGCCCGCATGCTCTTTACACCCTTCTGATTATGGGCCCGGCAGCGCCCTCATAACCCCCTTCATAACACAGCCGTTACCCCCGGCTGTTGAGCGCCCGGCAGCGGCCTGTTTTTGGCTGCTGCCGGCGCTTCCTTCCGCACTTATAAGAATTGCCGGATATATATTTTTTGGTAAATTAAATATGAAGTGTTGAATAAAAGAAAAAGGTTAACAGAGTAAAACGCCGGGGGGCAGATATGGCTGCAGGTAAAGGCAGGGCAAAGAAAAAAGCCGGTAAAAAAAGAAAAACAAAAAAAAGAAAAAATAAAGATGTTGTATTGAACTATATGGATATCGTGCGTAACTCCCTTAACGCGATTGCTTATCATAAAATAATAAAAAACAAGGAAGGAAAACCTGTCGATTATATATTTGTAAACGTGAATCCTGCTTTTGAAAAGTCCGTTGGCCTGAAAAAAAAAGATATACTCAATAAAAAAGCTTCCGGTTTATTCCCCGGGATAAAAAAAAGCAAAGCAAAGTTGATAGAAAAGTACGGGAAAGTTGCCCTGACGGGAAAGGCAGAAACCTTGGAATTTGAAAATAAATCAGACGGGCGCGTTTTTCATATTCATGCTTATTCGCCTGCCAGGAATTATTTCATAACGGTTTCCAGCGATATTACCCAACAAAAGAAACTGGAAGCAGAACTTAAGGAAAGGGATGAAACCATCCGGAGTATCATAAAAGCCGCGCCAGAGGGCCTTGGCATTATAGATAAAAACAGGGTGGTAAAGTGGGCCAGTGATAACATGCGTACTTCGCTCGGATTGGCCAATGAAAAATTCAACAGTTTGCCCATAAGAAAAATTTATCCGGATGAAAAGGAATTCAAACGTGCGGGCACGGAGCTTTATGCAGATATAGAAAAAAAGGGAATAGGAGAAACAGAGGCGAAGCTCAAAAGGGGCGACGGAGGTTTTATAAATGCTTTGATAAGGGTGGCCCCGCTTTTCCCAAAGGCGCCGGAAAAAGGATACGCGTTTGCCATACTCGACATTTCGGAGATAAAAAAATATGAAAATGTTTTAAAAAAGGAAAAAGCGAATCTTAAAGAAAGCGAAGAAAAATATAAAATGCTCGTGGATAACATCCAGGAAGGGATATGGCTGTTAAACAAAGGCATGAAAACAATGTTTGTAAACAAAAGAATGTTGGATATGTTTGGGTACAGGGAGCAGGAGATGGCGGGGGAATCTGTTTATGATTATATTGACGAGAAATGGAAAAAAACAGCGGCGCGGTGGTTTGAAAATAAAACGGGCCCTGTAAAAGAAAATTGTGAGCTGAAGTTTCGTAAAAAATCGGGGGAAAGTTTTTATGCCCTGGTTTCGACAGCCGAAATAAGGGGCGCTGAAGGGAATTACGCCGGCGCGCTGGCGTCTGTCGTGGACATATCCGAACAAAAAACCGCGGAATTCGAGCTGGAACAGGCGTTCACGAAACTTGTGCGGGCAAACAGGTTAAAATCCAATTTTCTTTCGATAATATCACACGAGCTCAGGACGCCCATAACTGTCATAAAAGGGTTTTTGACATTTTTGCTTAGAAAGGCCGCGGGTTCCCTGAATGAGAAACAAATGGATTTTTTGAATACGATAGACAGCAATACAGACCGGCTCAAATACATAATAAACGACCTTGTGGATGTTTCAAAAATAGAGCAGGGAATTATACAAATTGAAAAAGAGGATTTTGACATATGCCCGGCAGTGGAACAGGTTGTAGAGGAACTGCGGGTAGTGGCAGCCGCGAAAAAAATAAACCTGAAATTCGAGGAAAAAAAAGAAGGCGTGACAATGTACGCGGACAAGGGGCGTATACAGCAGGTAATCATAAACCTTATCAATAACGCGGTAAAATTTTCCCCGGGAAATTCAGAAGTGATCGTTTCTCTGGATGATTTGGCGCCCGCGGAAATTAAAGAGGGCGTAAAAACCCGGTTGAAAGAGGGCGCCGATTATATAATGATAAGAGTGTGTGACAGCGGGCCGGGAATAGCGCCGGAACATGCCGATAAAATATTCGAAAAATTTTACCAGGTCGAAAACCCGGAAATAAGGAGGCACAGGGGCGCGGGCCTCGGGCTGTCCATCGCGAAAAATATAGTCGAGGCGCATGAGGGGTTTATATGGTGTGAGAACCAAAAAGAAAGCAGGGGGAGTATTTTTAATGTCCTTTTGCCGTCCGGAGGTGGCTGGTGTGGGAAAAAAGAAAAATAAGACGAAAAAAAAATTTGGAGAAACGAAAAAGAAAAATAAGGCAGAGGCCGGGGTTTTACGGAATCCCGCCTTTGAAACCGGCGGGAAATATTTCGACTTTTTTCAGTTTGTAATTATCGCGCTCGATAAAAAAGGAAAGATTCTTTACGCCAACAAAGAGGCGGAAAAGGTTCTTGAAAGCAAAAAGGGCGGGCTTGTGAATAAAAACTGGTTTAAATATTTTATCCCTGAAAACAGAAAAAAAAATATAAAAATAATACACAACGAGGTTTTAGGCGGTAAAATCAAAAAATGGGACGCGGTGAAAAACGAGGTTTTGACATTAAAAGGCAACAGGCGGATGATAAACTGGAGAAACATGGCTCTTGAGGGCACCGGAGGCAGGATCGAGGGGGTTTTAAGCTCGGGAACGGATATAACAGAAGAATACAACTATGAGAAAAAACTAAGGAAGAGCGCGGATATTATCGAAAAACAATCGCGTGTAAACGATTTAAGGGCAAAAATATGGGAAATAGCCGGGAAAAGAAAGGCGGACGAAAAGGAAATTTCCGGGGAAATAATGAAATTTGCGGGGCCGGTTATCGGCGCGAGCAGGGTGAGTTATAACGCGAGAAAAGGGGATAAGCTTGTTTGTGAAACAGAGTGGCGGGACAGGGGGGTGGAACCGACAATCGGCACTGAAATAAAATTATCCGTGGCGACATTATTCGTG